>NZ_LARO01000142.1:0-386 GCF_000980505.1 Lactobacillus sp. N54.MGS-719 | reverse complement strand
GCATTGGCTTCATCTCCACTTTACATAGTAAAAGAAAAAGTGTTGAACGACTACTCCGTCGAGTAATCATCCAACACTAGATTAGTATGTTTTGTTTTCATAGTAATCAGCTATATGACAGTGCTGAGTCTTAGACATGAGAACCGGTTTATTTAGTTCCGCAATAATATTATGAGCGGCCTTCTTCATCAATAAGAGTGCTTTATCTTCAGGAAGACTTTGCTTAACTACTTTTCCAACAACATAGGTGTGGTCCGTAACTTCATATTTTTGTGTAACTTGATTGAACTTGTTGCCGCACACATCACTAATTGCAACGCCATCTGTGGCTGCTTGGTCATAGTCAAAAAAGATATGTTTTTTATCACCGGTAATTGGTGAAAACG
>NZ_LARO01000084.1:0-2479 GCF_000980505.1 Lactobacillus sp. N54.MGS-719 | reverse complement strand
CAGGGACCTTCATGCAAAGCTACGGCATCCCCGAAAGAATGGCCACCGCAACCAAGCAACTTTTCAAAGACAATGACGACCTAATGTAGCAAAAAACTGATGCTCCTAGCTTTATAGCTTAGATGCATCAGTTTTTTAGTTTTAAAATCTATTTTTAATTTTACTTTTTCGCAGCAGCCTCTGCTTCAGCAGCAGTGTTTGAGGGTGTTAATTTCAAACCATTTGGATCAACTTTAACTTCACTTGCTTTTATGTATGCATTTTTAATTGGAACACGATCGGAAACATAGTCGCCATTGTTTGTTAAGCGATAAACGCTTCTATATTCACCATTCAAATGTAAACGATAGAATCGTTCAGCCTTATTTTCCTTGGCTACCCAAATGTATGATAAGCTATCAACTCTCCATGCCGAATCGTTCTTCTTAATTCTAATATTTTGAGAAGTACCATCTGCATTGTAGACTTCAACTGGTTGATCCATAGTAATTAATGATTTGTCTGTTTTGTTATAGCTCTGAACTGATAATTGCTTAGCAGCTTGAACATCATTATTATAAATCCAGTAATCCGTTCCCTTAATATGATAAATTGCTAGCTCATTATCGTCATCACCGTCTTGCCCAGTACCAGCACGTGTCCCTTGTTCTAAACGGTCTACCACAAACTTATCACCTTTTTTAACACGTTTATTAGTACGTTGGACTTGGATTTTACCTGGAACTTCTGTAAAAAGATAAGTGTATGGAGTAGTTACTGTTACAGTGGTTTCATATTTACCAACTGGTTGGGTATTATTGATTGTGGTGTTTGACGAATTATTAGAACTTGTTGAAGTATTAGTTCCGATAACTGGACCTAAGTTAGCAGTTCTAACATATTGCTTTCTTGGTCCGCCTACCTTGAAGTAGTGCTTACCATTTTTAAAGGTGTAATAGCCACCATAAGTAGTTACTATTTCGCCTTTGTATAACTTCCATTTCTTACTGCTTGCAGTCATACCGTAAGGCGTTTTTTGAGTAGAAGTACGATAAATATAAGCATTGTGGGTTACTCTACGTCTTACACCATCAATATTAGTTACTCTAACATATTGGTTTTTACCTGAAATCTTGTAATATTGGTTACCGTTAATAGTTACAGGGGTTGGATCAACACTGATTGATCCGTAAGTGTAATACTTTTGACCTGTTGAATTGCCATCTTTATCATAAGCAATTGAATTATACATAACTGTCTTTCTGACAGAATTATCTGCAGCTTGAACCGTGTGAACTTGTGAGCCGAATGAAAGCACTGGGCTTACAGCCATTAATGCTGCAACTGAAGCCAAGATAAGTTTATTCTTCTTCATTTTAATCATCTTTCTGTTAATATCTCGCTGATACTTCTATTATCTCCCCCAATTTTTAAGTCAATCAATATAGACATTAATGAAAATGAACTATAATTGTATTAACAGTTAAGATATTAATGAGGTATTAATATATGAAAAAGAATAAAACAATATTTACTGTTCTGATCGCTGTCTTTTTAGGCATCGTTTCACTGGGCATGAATTCCAGCCCAGTTAAGGCAGCCAATAATGTGAAGCTGTATTTAAACAGTAACTCCTATGTATACAACAACAAAGGCCAACGTTTACGTGGTAAAAACAATTACATCAAGAAGAATAAGGCTGTTACTGCTCCAGGGAAATTACAAAAAACAAATTCCGTGAAGAGATATTACATAATGAAAGATAATAGTTCAACAGGTGTAATGAATTCTAAAGAGAATTTATTTAATTATTTGTATTGGCTTCCATATAAAACAATTAAAAAGCAGGAATACTACAAAATAGACTATAACAGATATATCAAGTGTATAAATGTTAAATCTATTTACAGTGAAGATCTTCCCTCACCATATGCAAATAAGGCGAATGAACTGATAACTAATCAAGCAACTGTTGTAACAAAAGATCCTAAGACAATTAACCAAAAACATATTTACGCATTAAAAGAAGTTTCTAAAAATAGAGTAGTAAATGCCTATGTATTACCCAAAAATAAGAAATTAGTCGTAGATGATACTGCGGGATTTGATAATATGTATGCTGAAGCATACCATATTAAGAATACGCAATATTATATCTACGCTGGTGATATAGTTAAGAGACCTAAACATACAGTATATTCTCATCCTTACAAGTCCATCATCAATGGAGTCAAAACTTTATACTAAAAGTTATTACAATACGAAAAATCCTGCCCTAATGGACAGGATTTTATTTTTTAGCTTTTATTTATATATTTTACTTCTTTGCAGCAGCTTCTGCTTCAGCGGCTGTGTTTGATGGAGTTAATTTTACGCTTCCATCAATAAATTTAACATCGCCAGCTTTTACATAAGCATTATGACCAACATTAATTGTGCTCCAATGAACGGTTGGCGTTGTACTTGCATAAAAACTTGTGCCTACCAAGTGATAGAATAA
>NZ_LARO01000141.1:0-399 GCF_000980505.1 Lactobacillus sp. N54.MGS-719 | reverse complement strand
TTCATGAATGATTTTACCAAAAATATGGCACAAGCTCTATTCAATCAAGACAAAATAAACGATTTATTGCGCAAAGAACTCCAGCAAACAGTTAATGACTTTTAGAGGCTGAACTGACTGCGTTTTTAGGCTATGATCCTTATGCCAGAGCTGTCTGGAATACAGGCAATTCACGCAATGGTGCTTACTTTCGCAAGGTTGATACGCAATTTGGCGAGATTAAGTGGAGACTTGTTCTGCCGCAACTGGTACTGATGATAATGGGAAGACTGTTGGGACCGAGTATAAAAATGTTGATCTTGATACCTACGATGATTTTAACGATTTAGGTCAAGCTTTTGAAAAGCAATTTTCTAATGAATAGCAAAGCCACCATAAAAGTGATCAATGTAGTTCCGT
>NZ_LARO01000140.1:0-404 GCF_000980505.1 Lactobacillus sp. N54.MGS-719 | reverse complement strand
AACTGTCAATATCCTAAGCAGTCAGAAGCCTATCTTGATAACGGGACAGCTAGATTTATTGATGCTAAACATATTAAATTGCCTAAGCTGGGAATTGTCCGCATTGCTGGTTTTAGAAAACTGATTAAAGAGCGCTTGCTTAAGCAGATTCCAACTAGAATTGGCACAGTCACGATAAAAAAGACTGCTGATGACCAGTTCTACCTGTCTATGCAATTAGGCAGCGATACTGCTTTTGTTAAAGCCTTGCCTAAGACGCAGAGTCAAATTGGAATAGATCTCAACCTTGATAATTTCTTGACGGAATCAAATGGATCAATGGTCGCTAATCCACGCTTTTACCGCAAAGCCAAAAAGAAGCTGGCCCATGCCCAACGTGTCTTGTCTCGCAGGCAGCGCCGGGC
>NZ_LARO01000083.1:0-2598 GCF_000980505.1 Lactobacillus sp. N54.MGS-719 | reverse complement strand
AAGAAGAATTACGTCAAAGTTCTACAGGAACTACCGTAAAAGGAATTAAAGCTTCTAATCTAAAGCAAATACTGGTTCTTTTACCTCCATTAGAAGAACAAAAACGTATTGTAGCCAAAATTGAAAAATTAATGCCTTTGGTGGATGAATATGCTGAATCATATAATCGTCTTCAGAAGATCGATAATGAATTTGAAGATAAATTAAAGCAATCTGTCTTGCAGTATGCCATGGAAGGTAAGCTGGTTAAACAAAATCCTAGTGATGAACCAGCTAGTGAATTAATCAAGAAGATTGAAAATGAAAAAGCTGAATTAATCAAAGAAGGCAAGATTAAGAAAAGCAAGAAATTACCTGCAATTACTGATGATGAAAAGCCATTTGATATTCCTGATAGTTGGGAATGGGTGAGATTAGGAAATATAACCATTTATCAAAATGGCTATGCTTATAAATCATCTCAATTAACCAAAATAAAAAGGGGACTGCCGGTAATTAAAAGTCAGAATATTATGACTCTAAATGTGGTAATAAAAGACAATAATGATTATGTTGAGCAACCGAATGATAGGATGTTGAGGAGTCAAATTAATAAAGGTGATTTATTGATGTGCCTTTCTTCTCAATCCCAAAATCCTGAACCATTAGGGAAGACAGCAATTTACAATTTAGATGAACCAGCTTTACTAAACCAACGAGTATTGAAATTAAAGTTGATAGATCAATCAATGACTAAGCTAGTATTCTATTTTATCAATTCTCCGTGGTTCCATTATACGGTTTCACATAAAGGTAGTGGATCCGGTCAGTCTAATTTAAAGTTAAATCATGTAAGGAATATGCTTTTACCTGTACCACCATTAGAGGAACAAAAACGTATTGTTACAAAAATTGAAGAACTTATGACTTCGATAAATAAAATATCTAAGTAAAGCAGTACGATTCAATGTTAACTAAATTTATCAAGTATTTGGTGAGGTAAACAATGAAGAAAAATAAATTTAATTGTATTTTGTCAGTTTGATTTTTTTATTATTATTCTCAGTTAGATTATCATTTTCTAACGGTAAAACTTCACTAGAAAGTCAAACTGTACAAGCTAGTTCACTAAAAAGAACATATATTCCTAATAGATTTCGAGAAACATGGTATGCCAATAAGCATGACAAAATGAAGATTACTGCTAATTCTGTAGGTGGGAATGTAGTGGGTAAGACTTACACTAATTTTTATCATGGTGGCTATAAAGATGTCACTGAAGGAGTAAGCAAACATAATCTTGTTCGTTATAAAGGAAAGTCAATGATCATTCTTTTTGCAAAGGGTGGTAGTGATACAACTTTCCGTGTAGTAAGTCGTCATCATTATAAAGCACTATATTTCCAACAAGGCGGAGGATACATTTATTTCTATCGTTCAAGAGCTACTGCAAAACGCTATGGTAATTATTAATTTAAATATAGAAACAGGAATAGTACCATGCCGATATTCACTAGATATAGATTAAGTGGCAAAGTAGTCGAATCTCGATTTATAGATTCAGATGAAATTACACAACACAAATATAGTATTCTAGGTCAAAAAGCTAGAATTACTACGAATGATGGTAAAGTCTACGAAGGCTTTGCAGATGAGCCTTATCATACTGGAGAAGGAAACAGTCTAACTTTAATGTGGTATGACACGGATTATAAAACAGGACATCTAAGAAGCAGTAATATGGTTACCATATTTATACCGATAGGCATTGTGGCTAAGATTGAAGCAATCTTATACAGTAATCCACGTTGGGGCCTTCCACCATTTAATGAATTTTTGTTTAGTAATGAGATAAAGCGTTGTGAGTTTAAACCCGATGATGAGTTGAAACAATTTATTAGAGATTTTAATAAAAAGCATCAAAAATAAGATTGATAAATTTCTACTTGTAACTACTATTCTTAGTTGATATCTTTTGATATAATTTTATGAGTAGAAAACAAATGTTTTTTTTAAAATCTTCATTTAACTCGTGAGAAATGTAAATAAATCCTGATAAAAACAGGCCGTTTGCAAAAGCTGCTTTTTTATCTAATCTAAGAGGAATGTAAATACAGCAAACAATGGCTTAAAGTCTTCACGACGTCAATTTTTTATCTAACTCAAGAGAATTACAAATAAATATATTTACAATAAAAAAGGCGATTCCTTAGTGGAAATCATCCTTTTTTTGCGTATACAGAACAATATGGAGTATTTAAAGCTAATTCATATACTAAGTTTAATTTACCAATTATCGTTACTGATCCCGATGAAATAAAAAATATAGATACCTTAACGGTCGGATTTAAGGCTATTAAAAGAACATTATTTAGAAATACAGATAAACAATCTTATTATGTGACTTATAATGTTAAGAATTTACTACAGGATTCACGTTTTAAGAAAGGATATAATAACGAAATAAAAATTTTCATTACTATAAGTGAGATTTTAAATAGTGAAAAACTAGAAGATGCTTTTTTCTACTCTAAGTCAAGTGTTATCAACGATTTTAAGCAATTTTATTTTGAAATACAGGCCTAATCGGGAAATGGCTCCCGGAGAATCGAGTTAAAT
>NZ_LARO01000082.1:0-2604 GCF_000980505.1 Lactobacillus sp. N54.MGS-719 | reverse complement strand
CATATAGTTTTACTACTACTTAAATTCTACAAGAGAATAAAAATAGTGAATCAATTATCCCGTCGGATAACTAATTCACTATTTAGCTTAGAATGTTTACTATGCTTCTTTTTCTTTAAGCAAATCACGGATTTCTTTTAAGTAATCTGCCTCAGTTGGTGTAGCAGGCGCTTCTTTTTCCTCTTTTTTGGTAGATTTGTTAACAGCTTTAACAATTAAAAATACAACAAAGGCAATAATCAGGAAGTTAATTACTGAATTTAAAAAGCTGCCGTATTTAAATTTAGCATCCCCGACTTGAAGAACTAAGTTGGAAAGATTGATTCTGCCTACGAATAATCCGATTAAAGGATTGATTAGATTCGTAACAAGTGATTGCACAATGGCAGTAAAAGCTGCACCAATAATTACACCGACTGCTAAATCAATTACATTTCCGCGGGCAATAAATTTTTTAAATTCCTTAAGCATTTTATTTACTCCTATATCTAGATCTAGTTGTAACACGGTTACAAATTAAGTATATAGGAGTCCTAATTTATAGTCTAGATTTTAGAATCTAGCGGTGATTTCCACTTTCTTTTCTTTAGGCAAAATGTTGATTTCACTTTCGGTAGTCTTGCCAGTAGCCTTTTGAACTGCTTCAGCAATCATGCCACTTTCAAGTGAAAATTCTTTACTGTCGCTGTCTAAACGATCTTCTACTGTTTGTCCACTAAGTTCAAAAGTGGTAGAAGAGCGTCTTTCCTTGGTCTTTTCGAGTTTGCCGAATTCAGCCATGGCAAAGAAGTCAGCTAAATCGTCAAAATCGGTTAGATCATATTTGCGAGCAACTCGTTTGCCGGCCCAGTAAAGAATAGATGCATTATCGTTGCCTAAAATGGTTGGCAAAAGAAAGTCGCGGTAAAGCTGATTAATAAAATATACGTGTTCGTTAGAGTGTTCTGTATTTTCTGTCATAAACTTGTTCATCCCTTTTATTCTTTTTTATTTTACCGTAAACTAGTAGGAGTAGAAAATAATTTTTTTCTTAATAAGAGGTTTTTTATCATGGATAATCGTCCAATTGGACTACTAGATTCAGGTCTAGGCGGCCTGTCTATCGCTAAAAAAGTAATTGAAAAACTGCCTAATGAATCCACCGTTTTTATTGGTGATAACGCACATATGCCATATGGCAATCGAACTAAAGAAGATATTATTAATTTAACACGCAGATCAGTTAAGTTCTTGCTTAATAATGATGTGAAGCTGGTAATTTTTGCCTGCAATACGGCAACCGCTGCGGCCATGGGGACAATTGAAAAAGAAATTGAACCGCAGATTATCGGGGTTATTCAATCAGGTGCACTAGCAGCTTCTAGAACTACTAAGAATAAAAAGGTAGCGGTTGTAGCAACTAGTGTAACCGTAGGTTCACATGCTTATGAAAAAGAAATTCATTTCCGTGATCCAGAAATTGAAGTAACAGAATTAGCTACGCCAAAACTTGCTCCATTAGTTGAAGCACAAGAAGAGCATGCGACTAATTTAAAGGTGGTTAAAGAAAGTTTAGCTCCTTTAAAGGGTAAGGATTTTGATACCTTGGTTTTGGGCTGCACCCACTATCCATTAATTGAACAAGAATTCAAAGAAGCAATTGACGATGAAAATGTAACTATTTTAGATCCTGCTGATCAAGTAGCACAATATACATTCAACGTAATGCGCCGTGATGGTTTGTTTAGTGAAGAAGGCCATAAGCCAGTTCATGAATACTACACTACTGGTAATTCAACAAGCTTTGATAAATTAGCGCGTACGTTTATGGATGATGACACTTTAACTTCCAAACACGTAGATACGGAGAACGAATAATGGTTAAAGAAATTTTGTTTGCGACTAGCAATCAAGGTAAGGCACGTGAATTAAAAGAAGCTTTCAAACAAGCTGATGTTGATGTAATCATTAAAACAAATGCGGATTTGGAAAATCCACCACATCCAATTGAAAGTGGTCATACTTTTGAAGCCAACGCTAAAATTAAGGCACATGAATTGGCTGATTTTAGTAAAATGCCAACAATTGCGGACGACTCTGGTTTGATGGTTGATGCATTAAATGGTGAACCGGGCGTAAGAAGTGCTCGCTATGCTGGTGAAGCTCATAATGATGCCAAAAACAATGCTAAATTATTAGCTGAGCTTGGCGGTGTACCCAAGGAAAAGAGAATGGCTAAGTTCTGGACCACAATCGTGGTTTCGATGCCAGGTGAATTTGATAAAGATTTAGTCGTTTCGGGTACATGCGCAGGTCGCATTTTACCATTGCCACAAGGTGAAGATGGCTTTGGTTATGATCCATTGTTTTATGTACCAGAAAAGGGTAAAACTTTTGCACAAATGACTACTGATGAAAAGAATGAAATTTCTCACCGTGGTCGTGCAGTAGAAAAATTATTACAAGAATTACCTGCTTGGCTTGAACAATTTGAATAAAAAGAAAAAAGGTGTTCATTTTGGAACACCTTTTTTCTACCTAAAATCAAGTATTATCAGTAATTTCCTTAATTAATTTATACTCTATTTAATTAGAATATTGGTACGAATAGGGTTAGATTAGATA
>NZ_LARO01000009.1:0-49072 GCF_000980505.1 Lactobacillus sp. N54.MGS-719 | reverse complement strand
CGGCAGTATGCCTGTAGTTGATACAGAAGGATTGATGGATATTTTGCAAGAGATTCATAAAGGAACCTACAATGAGAAAACGAAAGAGTAAAAAGTTAGACCTACGTCCAACAATTAGAATTTACTGGAATGGCTTTGTTGCACGATGTGCTAGAAGACCCTAAATTAAATAAGCAAGACAAGATATATTTAGTTTTTGACCACGATGAACACACTCCACAAGAATTATTAGAATGCTTTGATCAAGCCAAAAAATCTAGATATGATATTACGATTCTATTCTCAAACATTTGCTTCGAAGTTTGGATCTTAATGCACTTTGAACCAGTAACTGCTGCTTACACTAGAAAACAACTTTTTGCTAAATTATCAGGCGAGAAATATTTCAATGAAGAATACTCTAGAAACAAAGGACAAAAGATAAACATCCTTCGTGATAGAATATCAACCGCAGTTAAGAATGCTAATCGAATTTCTTCACCTAGTGAT
Organism: Lactobacillus sp. N54.MGS-719; assembly: GCF_000980505.1. NCBI lineage: Bacteria > Bacillati > Bacillota > Bacilli > Lactobacillales > Lactobacillaceae > Lactobacillus > Lactobacillus sp. N54.MGS-719. The sequence goes on along the minus strand of NZ_LARO01000009.1, from coordinate 48,583 downwards.
GAATCTACTAAGATCATCAAGAAAGATCCTTACACCAACGTAAATTTATATCTAAAAGCTATTTTCCAAACGGAACAATATTAATTCTCACATCATTGCCCCAATTTTCATCCCATACATACGGTAGTTTGCTTTAAAGTTCAATATCTATTAGAATTATAGAAAGATCAATCCCCTTGCTCTAATGGATACGTCCTATCGCAAGGTTTTTTATCGTTTTGGAAAGTTCCTACTTTATATAATCCAATATTTCCCCACATCATCCTAACAACTGTAGTAAAATAGATTAGTTACATTTGCTTTTATTTGCAAAAGTAGATAGAATTATTATTGACTTTGTACTACTTATTTTCTAAATAAAGGGGTAACAACTTTGACTGAAGAAGAAAAAAACGCACAAGCACAAGCTGATAAAGAAAACAAAGAAGAAAACGACGATCTTAAAGTCGTTATGCCAGAAGCTAACAAGACCATTATGCCAGCTGAAGAATTCAAGGAACAACCTGATTACTTGAAGGTTTTCGCTAACTTCTACATCGCTGAATTCGATGAAGATGACCTCGAAGTAATCAACCTTTATGATGAAAACCACAATATGGTCGACATCAACAGCTACCTTTTGAACAACATTCACTTCCCACGTAAGAAGCTTGTTGATCACGTATTGCAATACCATGATTACAACTTCAAGAATTTGCTTAAGGTAATGGCTGACAAGACTGGTGTTAAGCCTGAAGAAATGCTTACTTATGAAGCATGGGAAAAATGGGACGAAGAACAACGCGCCAAGATTCCTTCATCACTTTCATAATTTATTATTGAAAAAGCTCCCGTTTGGGAGCTTTTTTGTTACCCTAATTCATCAATGAATTTACGCAATCCATTTTTATCTTGAGAAGATAATCGTCCAACATAGTGAAAACTAACATCTGATTTTAATTAAGTCAAAGTGTTCAGTATAACTGACAAAAAATGCGAATTCTGTCAGTTATATCGAACACCCTGACTTTTTGGCTGCAAAATTAAAACACAATTATTTTACTTGCAATGTGAACTAAAATAGACGAAAATGAATGTATTAGAGGGAAATGTCATCGTGGCATTTTCTTTTTTTATTGATAGCTACAATTTATTTGTGGGAGATATTTATAATGAATACTAAGTCAAAACGTATGAGTGCGGCTGGCTTACTTATCGCCATTGGTATTGTCTATGGTGATATCGGAACTAGTCCACTTTATGTTATGAAGTCTATTGTCGAAGGCAATGGTGGTATTGGTAATGTGAACCGCGATTTTATTGTTGGTTCTATTTCCCTAGTCCTTTGGACTGTAACCTTGCTGACAACCGTGCAAACCGTATTAATTGCCCTGAAAGCAACTAACCACGGTGAAGGTGGTATCTTTGCCTTGTATACTTTGGTTAGAAAGCGTGCCAAATGGCTTGTATTACCAGCCTTAATCGGTGGTGCCGCTATCCTAGCCGATGGTACTTTGACTCCTGCCGTTACTGTTACGACCGCGATTGAAGGGTTAAAAGGTCTTAAATTCGGTGGCAACGTTCCTGTTTCTACCCAGGAAATGGTAATTGTCATTACCGTGGTCATTTTGCTGGTACTGTTCTCTATTCAAAAGATGGGTACCAGTATTATCGGTAAGGCATTCGGACCAATCATGTTTATTTGGTTCACATTCTTAGGCGTCATGGGTGTAATCAACATGGCTGGCGACTGGACAATCATTCAAGCGATTAACCCAGTTTACGCCATTAAATTGCTATTTAGCCCTTACAATAAAGCTGGAATCTTTATCTTAGGATCAATCTTCCTGGCTACTACTGGTGCTGAAGCCCTTTACTCAGATGTAGGTCACGTTGGTAAGAAGAATATCATTGGTTCTTGGCCATTTGTATTTGTTTGCTTGTCACTTAACTATTTTGGTCAAGGGGTTTGGATTTTAAATAATCCTCATTTCCAGCTTGCCGATGGCGGAGTGCTTAACCCATTCTACGAAATGATTCCAATCAACATCAGATTGTTCGCCATCATATTGGCTACTATTGCCGCTGTTATTGCCTCACAAGCTTTGATCACTGGATCATTCACCTTGGTTGCTGAAGCTAGTGGTTTGAAATTCTTGCCAAGAATGAATATCAACTATCCATCAACAGAAAAAGGTCAGATCTATATTCCTTCTATTAACAAGGGAATCTGTGTTGCAACTATTGCAATTGTTTTGTACTTCCAAACTTCTGCTCACATGGAAGCAGCCTATGGTCTTTCCATCACAATTTCAATGTTAGCAACTACCATCCTGCTTTATGAATGGTTAGCGATGAAGAAAATTAACCCAATCTGGAATTGGATCTTCTTAATTTTCTTCGGTGTTCTTGACATCATGTTCATGATTTCAAGTTTGACCAAGTTTACTCACGGTGGTTATGTTTCACTCTTCATCGCCGGTGTAATTGGCTTCATCATGTATGTTTGGTACTACGGTAACAAGGTTCGTGACAAGCGTGAATCACGCAATGCCTACGTTCGTCTTGACGAATACACCGACATGTTGACTAACTTGAGTCACGATGAAGATTACCCTACCTACGCAACTAACTTGGTTTACATGGCCAACGTTAAGTACAACAAGTTCGTTAAACGTGAAATCTTGTACTCAATTTTGGATAAACGTCCAAAGCGTGCGAAGGCTTACTGGTTCGTCACTGTTAACGTAACTAACGAGCCATTCACTGCCGAATATGCAGTTAATACATATGGCACTAAGAACGTGATCAACATTCAGCTTTATTTAGGATTTAAGAAACAAACTAGCGTTAACGTCTACATTCGTCAGATCGTTCATGATTTGATCGCAGACGGCACGATTGAACCTCAACCCCAGAAATACACCACCACCCCAGGGCGCGATGTAGGTGACTTCTCATTTGTTATCGTAAACGACGTGATTAGTCCACAAACTCAATTAGTTGGCTACGAAAAATGGTTAGTTGAAGCTCGTGTTCGTTTGCAGAACCTGTCTTCTAACCCTGCCTCATGGTTTGGCTTGGAATACGCAGATACTGTGATCGAGCGTGTACCATTGATCTTAGGTCGTCCAAATCCATCTTACATTAAGAGAATTAAGCCTAAGGATTATTCCAACGCTAAAAGTAAATAATAGAAGCTAGCAAAAAAGACGCCCATCACGGGCGTCTTTTTTAAGTACTCTATATAAGAAATAATGTTGATAGATTAATCAATCATAGAATCTTTTCAGTGCAATAAACTTATGTAAGAAAATATTGTGTGAATGTAGTCATATCTATCCATTTGGCTACATTCCTGCATCTTATCTTTTCTTTTTCGTCAATATCAGACTTAACCTGCTTAATAACACACCAAAAAAGAATAATCTTTTTCAATACTGGCAGGACAACTTTACGAGGCTTTCAACTGACTTAAGCCAAGACAAAACTCATATTCATTTACTAAGCAGGCTCTTAAATGAAAGATGCCTGTTTAGATGGTATCCGATTAAATGGCTGGACTCCACTTAATCGGTCGCAACACTGCGCCCACTATCCCGTCATCTAATGAAAAATTCGGGAATACTTTTTTAATGATCTGCAATGCACCATTTACATCGGCATTGATTAACGTGCCATCATTTGCTTTAAACAAACCACGCTTAATTCTGCGGTTAATAGGGCTTTTGCCTTGTTTCTTTCTACTTTTATTAGCATTGTTCCAACAAGGCTGTTCATGATCTAATGCACTGGTTTGACTAGTATAGGACTCGTTGGTCTGAATAACCGTGATTCCTGCAAGATTTGCCTTATATTTAATCATGTCGATCATAGTCTTATGGGGAATACCAATAAAATTCTGATTATTTCTTTTGCCCATATCAGAAGAACATTTCCATGACTTATTTCTGCCAATGACAATCGTGTTTGTACCACAGCTTAACGCATAATCAACTATGCATTTAGATGCTTTGTGGGCGAACTGCCTAATCTTGTCATTGCGCCAAGCGGTAATTCTCTTCATGGCTTTCGTCTCTTGATAGATTGGTTCTAACCCTTGCTTAGTATTAATCATCTTCTCTAGCTGATGATACTTAGCTTGGAGCTGTTTTAATTCGGCACGTTTTTTGTTGTAGTACTGGTTAACTGATTTTATAGCATGCCCGTTAATTAATAAAGGACGATCACCAGTATTGGTTACGCAGGCAAAAGCATTATCAATGCCAGGATCAATGCCAAGATATTTACCATTATCATACAAATATTTAATTTCCTTATTAGTCTTATACGGCACGATTACCTTATATCCGTTAGCCATAGGCTTAAAAGCTACTCTACCGATCTTTTTTATATCCGTCGATGCGAGCCTAATCTTAATGCTTAGCTTAGGAATAACTAGAAAGCCGGCTTTATTTACCCTAGCGTTTTGACTGGTTACGTAAAAAGTATGACGTTGATCTCGATGCAGGTATTTAGGCATTCTCGGTCTACCAGTAAACTTAGTAGGATTATTGCGGTAGGTTTTTAAAGCCCTAAGCCATGCCTGCCAGACCGTCATGACTTCTTTAAGCGTTTGCTGAGCACTTTGCACGTAGCCTAGCTTGTGGTAGAGCATGTTTTCTTTTAATTCGTAACGTTTTTTAAACATGGCATTTAAATCAGTAAAACTGTTAATGTACTGATGCTTAAAGAAAGCTTGGCGGATATCGTAAAGTGCGCGATTATAAAGATTATGAGCTTGTGTTGCCGTCTCGTCTAAAACAGGTGTAGCCTTAATCAAATATTCGCTTGCTAGCTGTTCATACTGCGTGCTGTTACGAGGAATGGGCTTTTTTCTTTTCTTAGCCATTATTTCATCTCCTTTCTTTTCAGAGTTTCTTAAATCAAATAGCTAATTAAGTAGAATTGTATTTTTAGCACATTTGTTCCCCCTCCTTGTCTAAAAATTATATCAAAAGGGAAAGAACAAAACTAGTGTTTCCTTTAAAAATGCGAAATAAAAAGGGCTCCCTCACGGGGGTCCTCAGTGCAATAAACTTATTATGGGTAGTTAAGTTATACCAACTGCAGTGTAGTAGCAGCACTGCAATCAACCATATTATAGTTTCGACAATGTAAAATAGCTAACATTTGCTCTCGAGAATATTAAAAAAGAGCAAATATTATAGTTGTATCAATTTTCTGTCGATAGAAAATAAAGCATAAAAAAAGCGGTCTTTCGACCGCCCACAATTCTTTCGAGTCGATAGCTAGTCGACTCTCAACATACGTTATAGTGTATCATTTCTTCATACTAGTATTTATACCATCGGACGGTAAGATGATCAAGCGTCTTAAGAAGTGGATCAAAAAACGTCTTAAGTCACTTTTCAATCACTACCTGCGTTAAATCGTAATCCGACTAAACCATACCAGGACAGTTGGCCTTGTTGCCAACTGTTTTTTGATATTATTTTATTACACTAATTTCTATCATCAAAAAAACGGCATTTTTTAACGATAGATAAAGAAATACCCCCATCCATTTGGATGAGGTTATTTCTTTATCTAAACTACCAAATTACCACACGTTTTTCAGGATCAAGCCACATACCGTCGCCTTCCTTAACGTCAAATGCCTTGTAGAATTCTTCTTGGCATTGTGATTGGACGTTAGCACGTTCTGGACCAGGTGCGTGAACGTCAACTGAAACTTGCGTCTTAATAGACTCAGTAAGTTGCTTGTTAGCCCAAATACGAGCAAAGTTTTCAAACAACTTCTTCATATCGCCGTTTTCACCCTTGTTAGCTTGAACAGCAGCAGTCAAACCACCTTGGTCAGCAATGTTTTCTGAAACAATTTGCTTACCGTTCAAAGTTACAGGACCATACTTGATGCCGTCGAACAAGTCGATTTCAGCTTGCGTACGCTTCTTGAATTCTGCGTAGTCAGCGTCAGTCCACCAGTTCTTCATGTTGCCGTATTCGTCGAATTGCGCACCGTTGTTGTCGAATGCGTGTGAAACTTCGTGGGCGATAACAGTACCGATACCACCGAAGTTTTCAGCACGATCTTGCTTCAAGTCGTAGAATGGTGCTTGCAAAATTGCGGCTGGGAAAGTTAAGTCGTTTCTTTGTGGGTCGTAACAAGCGTTAACCAAGTTACCTGGCATGAGCCATACAGTACGGTCAACTGGCTTGTGCAGCTTCTCTACGTTGTACTTAACTTGTTCAATTTCAGCAGCTCTAGCGTTTGAGTAAAGGCTGCCACCTTCGCTAGCTGGGGTTACGTGCAAACGATCGTAGATTTCTTCAATCTTGTCTGGATAACCGATCTTCAAGATCAAGGCACGTAACTTAACGATTGCCTTATGCTTAGTTTCTTCAGAAAGCCAGTCATTGTTCTTGATACGTTCTTCGTAAACATCAAGCATCTTGTGAATCATTGATAAAACGTCTTTTTTAGCGTCTTCGCCAAAGTAAGTCTTACCGTAGTAAACACCAACAACTTCACTAAAGATGCCGTTAGCAAGGTGGTATGCTTGCTTTTCTTGGCTTTGAAGTTCTGGTTGACCTGACAAAGCTTGGCTAAATGGGAATGATGCTTCACGGAAGTCTTGTGACAAGTAGCTAGCAACACCATTGATGAACTTAACGATCATCCAACCCTTGATTTCATCGAAGTTGTCCTCGTTAATCAATTCATCGAAGTGATCCAAGTAGCGAGGTTCTGCGACGATTACGCGGTCTGGAACTTCACCCAAAGCTTCCTTCAAGAAGTAGTCCATCTTGAAGTTAGTAATCTTCTTTTCAAAGTCTGAGATTGGCATTGGGTTGTACATTGCTGGGTAGTCTGCCCATTCTTCAGATGACTTAACTACCTTAGATACCTTGTCATCGAACTTCATGGCATCGTCAACGTATTCTTCAGCTTGACCCGCTGAAAGACCTGCCATCTTAAGAAGTTCAATTGATTGCCTCTTCAAAACGTCGAGCAATTTTTGTGCCGCATCAGTCTTATAAGTAGTTGTATCTGGCAAGAAAATTGATGAACCGAAGAATTGCAATACATTGATCTTAGTGTTCTTCATATCGGCATCAACGTCGAAGCTGAATGGCAATGCAAAAGCCGCCTTGAACAAGTCTGGAGCCTTCAAGTTGAAGTCAGCAAAGTCACGAATACCTTCAAGCAAGGCTAAATCAGCTTGGATAGGCTTAGCACCATCTTCATCACGACGCTTAAAGTCACGCGCTAACTTGTAAAGTTCAACTGCCTTCTTCAAGTTAGGCACATCAGCAACTTCTTTTTTACCATCGGCAAAATCTGCGAAGTCCTTCATCAACTTCTTTTCAACATCAAGGTCAATGTTGTCGAAGCTGGCAATTCTTGAACGATCTGATGGAATCTTGACGTTTTCAAGCCATTCAGAGTTAACTGCTAAGTATAAATTATCTTGTGGACGAGTACCTACTTTGGGTTCGAGGATGTCGCCGGCACCGCCGCGAACGGCCATTTTATTATTCATTCAGGAAAATCCTCCTTTTTTGGTGTCTAAAAAATTAAATCAAGCTAATTATATCATTTTAATTTAATTTTGTATGCTTTTTACTTACTTATAAATAGTTAATTCTTTGTGCACTTTCATGTAAGTTGGAATCATGACTACGATCATCAAGGCAATCACGATAGCGGCTACCCAGAAGAATGGAATATAACCAGCATGGTCGATGATTAAACCACCAAAGAGCGGTCCAAACGCACGCCCGATTCCGGAAGCCACCATGTTGGCACCTTGGTACTTGCCTTTACTGGTGAGTGGTGACAAGTCGTTGACGTAAGCAGGAATAGCTGGGAACGCGGTTGATTCACCCAAGGTCAAGATGAACATTGATAAAGCGAAGTGCGCGAAGTCTTTGGCAAAAACTAATGTGATAAACGATAGTGAGAACATGCAGATCCCAAAGATGATCTGATGGAAGAGATTTTTAAAAATATTAGGAAAACGAGCCAGGATCCCTTGCATGATGACGATAACGCCGGCATTAAGGGTCCAAAGCAAGCTGTACAAGTGGAATGGAATTCCAAGTGAAACCATGTAAACGGACAAGTTGGATTCCCAGTTCATGTACATCAGCCAAGTTACGCCCAGGGTGGTGAAGAAGACCATCGTCATAATGAAGTTGCGCTTTGGCATTGGTTCTGCCTTGTGCTTTTCACCCTTCTTATGCTTGGCCATTCTTTCCTTGTGGAAGGCGATAATTGGCTTGTAGTTGAAGACTGCATTGATGAAGGCAATTACAAAGAGTAGTGCCGCAATCACGAATAGAAGCGTAATTGAGAAGTCGTAGAGGTATCCTACGATCAAAGTACCGGTTACCACACCCAAGTTTTGTGAGAAGTACAAAACGTTGAAGACGTAGCGGCTCGGATATTTTTTCAAACTAGTGGCAACGGAGTTGATCAAGGTTCCGTTCCAGCCGCCCAAGAAGCCGGTCAAAGTCAGCCAGACCCAATATTCTGGCCAGCCATGAAATGCGGCCATCAAAAATAAGACTGCGGCATCTAGACCTAAGCCCCAGAGCATCAATGGGTACGGATTGTATTTATCATAAAGACGTCCTGAAATAATTGAGCCGAGGATGTTGCCGGCACAGTTACAGAACAGGACCACACCAATGATTGACAGACTGATGTGCAGCTGTTTGTTTAAGTAAACAGAAGTTAATGGCCAAATGAAACTAGCACCGATCCAAGTAGCTAATTCACCTACGATCAGCCAAATTAACTTAATTTCATCAGTTTTAATTTTTCCATGTGCATTTTTCATATTTGCCTCCCTAATGTTCTTTTTCTCCATTGTCTAGCTTATCAAGAAGTACAAAAAAAGAACAGTGCCAAGCTGACACTGTTCGTAAACTATTTAACTTATTCTGTTTTCTTTTGTCCCGTCAATTTTTCAATGTCGGTGATATCTTGCGCCACCTCGAGGCATCCCAGATACTGATCATTGTCATCATGGACGGCGTAGTAACGCAAATAGAGCTTTCTACCCATCTTTCTTGGCGTGAACCAATATGAGATCTCGTTCTTCTTACCTTCATGAAATTCCTTGAAGATCTTCTCGATGATTGGCTTGCTGGCCGGTGTGTGGCAGGAGAAGACGGAGTTGCCGATCGCGTTTTTAGAATGAGGGAAAATATTCGCACCGCCGCCGAAGTAAGCTACCTTGTCGTTAGCATCGACGAAAGTTAAAGCAAATGGCAACATGTCTAAAATTGCGGACAGTTGTTTTAGATTCAATGATCCTTCCTTGAAGTTAATGAACAAGCTGGAAAGATTATCAACCGAAATTGGGCCGGCAGCCTTTGGTTCTGCTTTTGGCTTCCAATTCATTGGTGGGTTGATCAAGGTGTAACCGATTTGCTTTTCTTCTTGCTTAACGTTTTCCCAATCTTCGGGGGATGCCACTTCATCGATCATTGGAATCATGATGTCTTCTTCTTTGAAGATCATCTCGAGTACTTCGTGGCTAGTTTCCTTGATTGCCTTATCTAATTTTTCTGCATCAATTGGATCAGTATTAGCAATCTCATTTGCTTGTTTAATTAAACGTCTAATCTTGTCATCCACGCCCCACATTACTTGTGGCGGAGCAGTGATGCCGTACTTGGTCATTAGTGGAAAAAGCGAGGTTTCTTTTCTCGCATAGTGCTTATCGATCGTGGCTAAATCAGACAATGCTTGTTTGATTTTATCTAAGGTTTCATCAGATTTGTTATCTTCCCACTTTTTCAAGTTAGGCAATAAAAAGTCATTGACCAGCGACTTGATAACCACGTTTTCCTGCTTGATTGTGTTCACCGGATGACCTGGCATGGAAAAATCAGGATTCTCCTTGTTTTCCTTGATATTGCCCCTAAACACATCAGCGTGAACGTTACACAAATATTGAATCTTGCGTGGATCCAAACCTTGTGCGATTAATTCCCGCTCTGCTGCCGTAATTTCAGATACGTCGACCTTATCGAACGCCTCCTGAAACATCTTCTTCGCTGTCGCAAAATCGCCGCCATCTTGGATATAATGCAAGATCTTAAGCAGCGCCTCTTGTCTTTCTTTACTTAAATTCGTCATTATTCAATCACCTTGTAGCCCTTTTCTTCAAAAGCCTGTTTAATCTTGTTTAAATCGATCTTCATTGCTTGTGCACCAAGCGGAATCGTCATTACTCTACCTACTGTGCTGAGCAAGCCTGGAATCTTAATTCTGGTAAAACCGCAGTCATACATAATCTGGATAAAATCAGGATATTCATCAGCCAGCTTTTTAATTGGCACAGAAAAGTCGATGACTTTTTGTTCTCTTTCAGTATCTTCGATCTCTTCTTTTTCACTTTGATCATCAAGCATCCCCAGCTGCTTCTTAGCGGCCTCAGTCATCCTCTCAGGCGACCAAACAGGATACCAGACTAATCGTACCTGACATGAATCAATGCCGTTAACGGTCAATACAGCCTGTTTAATGTGGTCTTGCAAATAAGTAGACAATGGACAACCACTGATCGTCAAAGTCATTTTTACCGTAGCCTTCGTGCCTTCAATATCAATGCCATAGATCAAACCCAAGTTAACAATATCAACCTGCAATTCAGGATCGATGACCTTTTGCAAGGCTGTCATAATTTGATCAACTAACTCTATTTTTTCTTCTTTCATCATTTTTCTCCACAAAATAAGGGTAACTGTAAATCTAATTTTACAATTACCCCTTGTTTTTATCTATTATCTATCTTTGCAATTTATCCCAAATAACGACTTTGCCAGCCTTGAGTGACTTAGGCACATCGATAATTCGTTGGTTGCTTGAACCTCTGAATTGCAAGGTCAAATCTTTCTTTGCTTCAAGGAATCGTCCATCAACCAAGATATCGATCTTCGACAGCATTTCTTTTTTATCAGGAGTTTCCTTTTGCAATTCATCCCAAGTGTAGCCTGACCAAGACCAGATGTCTTTGGTATGACCAAATTCTTTTCTCACCCGGTTGATAATTTTCAAGCAAACCCAAGTGTTCAAGAATGGTTCACCACCTAAAAGGGTCAAACCTTGCACATAAGGCTGAGACATATCTTTGATGATCTGGTCTTCAAGGTCTTGCGTATAAGGCTGACCATAGTTGAAGTTCTGCGCTGCCAAGTTGTAGCAACCCGGACAGTCAAACAAACATCCAGAAACGTAAAGGCTACATCTTACACCTTCACCATCAACGAAGTTGAACGGCTTATAGTCCGCAATCTTGTGCAAACTATGCTCTTCACTCTTCCATTCTTGTGGTTTAGGATTCTTAGGCATCGCCTTTTGCTTAAGCAACTTCTTTGCATGATCGACCTGAGGCTTATATTGATTTGAGTCAACAAATACCGTATCACCATCAATATTAACCTTGATCAAACTGCTGCGAATGTCAGGGCCTTCTTGATCGTTTTTATCTTTCTTTGGCATTTTCTTTAGTTTCCTCTTCAGCTTCTTCGCGTACCAAGCCCATGGTCATGTGCTTTACTCTGTGAGCAATTTCTTCATGACGACCGTGAACCATAGGTCTCTTCAAAGGATTACCAAGGTAGCCGCAGGTTCTCTTTACACAGTCACAAGTACGTGGATCGTGGTTGCCGCAGACTGGGCATTGGAAGCCTTTAGCAGTAGCCTTGAATTCACCGGCAAAACCACACTTGTAGCACTTGTCGATTGGGGTGTTGGTACCAAGGTAGCCTACCTTGTCGTAAGCCCAGTCCCAAACGGCTTCAAGAGCTGCTGGGTTTTGCTTCAAGTTAGGGTATTCGCAGTAGTGGATGAAACCACCAGCAGCGTATTTTGGATAATCCATTTCGAAACTCAACTTTTCAAATGGAGTTGGGTGCTTTCTAACATCGTAGTGGAATGAGTTAGTGTAGTATTCCTTGTCAGTGATGTCCTTAACCTTGCCGAACTTAGCAGTATCAAGTCTGCAGAAGCGGTCGGTCAAACTTTCACTTGGAGTTGAGTACAAGCTGTAGTGGTAGTGGTTAGGATCTTCCTCTTCCCACTTAGCACATAAGTCATGCATCTTCTTAACGATCTCAACAGTGAAGTCGTGAGCTTCCTTGTTGTGTTCCCAATCGGAACCGTAGAAGACAGTACCTACTTCGTAAAGGCCGATGTAGCCCAAGGAAATAGTGGCACGGCCGTTCTTGAAGAGGTCGTTAACGTTGCCATCTTCTGAAAGACGCTTGCCAAATGCACCGTATTGGTAAAGGATTGGTGCGTTGACTGGCTTAGCTTCGGTTACGCGGTGAGCCTTGAATTGTAAGGCTTCGTGGCAAGTTTGCATTCTAACGTCGAAGATCTTCCAGAACAAGTCCATATCGCCGTGACTTTCCATAGCGATTCTTGGCAAGTTAACAGTGACAACACCTAAGTTCATTCTGCCTGAGTTAACTTCCTTGCCGTTCTTGTCCTTCCAACCTTGTAAGAATGAACGACAACCCATTGGACACTTGAATGAGCCGGTGATTTCTTTAATCTTGTCGTAGCTCAAAACGTCTGGGTACATTCTCTTGGTTGAACATTCGATGGCAAGCTTCTTAACATCGTAGTTAGGATCGCCTGGGTGCAAGTTGAGACCCTTCTTAAGGGTGAAGAGTAGTTTAGGGAAGATCGCGGTTCTGTGTTCTTTACCCAAACCAGCAATTCTGATTCTTAAAATGTCTTTTTGGATTTCTTTTTCAATCCAAGAAGTACCAAGGCCGAAGCCCAAGCTAGTAAATGGTGTTTGACCTTGGCTTGAGAACATAGTGTTGATCTCGTATTCCAGGCTTTGCATAGCGTCGTAGATGTCTTTCTTAGTACGCTTCTTAGCAAAAGCATCTGCTTTTTCTTCATCGTCAATTAATTCTTTAGCATCCTTTAAGTGCTTTTCGTAGTTCTTTTGAGCAAAAGGAGCTAAAACTTCATCGGCACGGTCAAACGAACAACCACCGTATTGACTTGAAGCTACGTTAGTGATGATTTGGGCAACTTGGCTGGTAGCAACGCCGATTGAGTTAGGACTTTCCATGTAGGCATTACCAATCTTGAAGCCGTTGGTAAGCATTTCTTTGAAGTCGATCAAGCAGCAGTTAGACATTGGTGAAAGTGGAGTGTAGTCTAAGTCGTGCCAGTGAATGTCGCCGCGAAGGTGGGCTTTAGCGATGTGTTCAGGCATCATGGTCAAACCAACGGTCTTACCTACTGTACCAGCGGTCAAATCACGTTGGGTGCTGAAGACATCACTATCTTTATTTGCGTTTTCGTTAACGATGGTTGGGTCTTTATGAACTAAGCGTTCCAAACGGTCCTTAGTATCAATTTGTTTTTCCCATTCGGCAACGTCGTGCTTGCGGTAAGCAACATACTTTTTGGCAGCTTCAATATAGCCAAGTTCATTCAAGCTTTGTCTAAATGCGGCCGCAACATCTTGTGCCGTTACGGTGTCATCATCAAGCTTGTCCATAATCTTGCTTAAAATAATTGTCTTAACATCATCTAAGCCGAGAGCGTGAATAACCATTTCCAATTTGAATAATTCGAACGGATATTTAGAGCCGTCACGCTTAACGAACATTGTTGGTGTTTCTAGCTTTTGCTCCAATTCTTGCTTTAACATAAAGATCAACCTCTCTAAATTTATGAATCAATCTTACCATAAAACACAATATCTTGTATTCTATACATATAAAGGCGTCTACACCTTGTATTTAGCAAAAGACTGCTGTTAAGAGATTTTTAGCACGAAAAAAAGTTGGGAGAAATTTTTCCCAACTTTTTAGCACCTGTTTGTGGCAAAGGCTTTTGATTTTGTTTCTTGTTAGCTGACACTACACCTTGTGGTTTAGCTGTTGCTTGAGGATGTTGTTTGGTTTGTGTGTTATTCAATACAGTACCTTGTGGCTTAGTAGTGTTCTTTACTGCAACTGCTGGAGCGTACTTTCTACCATGTCTGTTGGTTGCATTTTCTGCGTGTGGCTTGACGGTCTTACCGTTGTCCTTAGTCTTGTTAGGCTTGTTTTCTGGTTTGACTGGAGCCGTGGTTGGTTGAGCCGGAGTCACAGGAGTTTCTGCTAGTAGCAATTTCGCCCAAATGCTTTTGAATTTCGTTTACAGCTTCTTCAGCAGAGTTAAATGCTTTAGCTGGAAGTGTTTCAACAACTTGGCCGTTGATTTCTACTTTGTATAAGTAGTGTTGGGCATTATCTTTACCAAAAACATCAGTACCTCTATTAATATTTTGAGCGCCACTCTTTACAATAACCATTAATGGTGTTGCTACCCGACTTGGGCTAAACATATTATCCGTATGAGCATTATCTTGAATTTCCCAGTTACTTAAGTTAACCAAACATTGAATCTTATAATCACTTAAGAAAGTAGAAGTAAAATTAGTTACTTTAGAAACATCCCAATTTTCCAAACCATCGATTTCAACCAAATTATGATCCATCGCAAAAGTTTGAGCTATCCTATCGACGCCAGTTGTATCCAAAGCACCAACATCAAGCTTCTGCAAGGTACCTGAACTAGCAAAGGCATAAGATAAATCAGCAGTGTTTGGAATGACTACATCGCCAACATAGGTAACGCCAGTCTTTGTCTTTACTTCAACATTGCCATCGCTTAAATTACCATAGTCTCAGTCATTAATATTTACTGCTCTTCCGGCTAAATAACCGTTAAAAGGACCCCAAAAAGGCATCTGAATATGGGCTAGCTTATACACTAGTAGCTGGAGTCGCAACAGAAATCCCCATAATAGCTGCTGCCGCAATAATACCTAACTTTTTAATTTTCATCCTTTTTTCCTCCTTGAAAAAATTCGTTGTCATTATATCATCAATTATTTATTCCAAGGATAGAAACAAAAATAAAAAAGCTTGGAAATAACTTCCAAGCTTTCTTAAATATTCAATTACTTATTTTTCTTGAAGTATTGACCCTTGTTTACTTCGTAGTACTTCTTGTAACGAGCGTAGTAGTTGTGGAACATGTACTTCATCAAAAGCCAACGCTTAAAGTTGCGGTCTTTGTCGTAAAAGACAGTAGTACCATAACGACCTTCGTGAATTAATTCTTCTGCAGTGTCCTTAGCTTCGTTTTCAAAGGCGTATTCTTTAAAGATCTTAACTGGTACACCCATCCATAAAACGTGCTTAGACTTCAACTTATTGCCGTATACGGTGTCCTTATCCTTCAAGCTGTCTTCAACGTAATCGTCGATGTACCACTTAGCCAAGTTGTAACCGTTCAAAGTTACGTAGAAGCTTGAACGACCTTGACGCAAGTTGATTTCGAAGAACTTGTATTTGCCGTCACGAGTATCGTACTTGATATCGAAGTTAGCCATACCAGTGTAGTTCAACTTTTCAAGGAAGGCTTGAACTTGTTCGTATAACTCTTCGTCGTATGCTGGCAAGATAGTCATGTAGTTACCGATTGATTGTGGGGTTGGGTCTTCCAATAATGGGTGACCTAAGCACATCATCTTAACTTGGTGGTTCTTGTCAACGTAAGCATTCAAGGTTCTCATGTTTGAGTCATCACCAGGGATGAAGTCTTGCAAAATAAGGTCTTCAGTATAACCATTGGTGTAGATCTTGCCTACGATATCCTTGAATTCATTTTCATCGTGGATGGTGAAAGTCTTCTTACGACCTTCGAATTGGCAGTTAAGCCATGAAACTGGGTCTTCTGGCTTAAGTTCTACTGGGAATTGGAATGGCACATCAGTGTACTTGCCTGACTTGTAATCATCCATAGTGATGATCTTAGTCTTTGGATACGGCAAACCATATTCTTCGGCAACTTCGTAGAAGCCTTCCTTAGAAATTAACTTTTCAAGCAAGTCGTAATCGATGTAAGGTACGATAAATACCTTGCTCAATTCTTCCTTGTGCTTTGAAAGAAGTTCCGCATAACCATCACCACAAGCAATCAAAATTACTGGTTCCTTGTGATCCTTGTAGATTTCCATCTTTTTACGCATAACATCCATAAAAGTTGGATCTGCGCTAAAACCATGGTGAAGTTCTACGTCAACAATCTTTGAATAACGGGTTGCGGCAAGTTGGGCATCAGCCATTGCCTTAACCTTGATGCCGTATGCTTCGTTGAATGAACGAGCCATACCATAAACGTTAATGTCACTACCAAGTAAAATTGGTGTAAATTTCTTACTCATTATCTTCAATAATCCCCTAAATTAAAGTAACTTACCTTGCTTAATCAAATTAGCAACTTCAGGTTGAACATGTTGGTACTTCTTAACAGTGTTTTCGTAATCTACGAAGAACAACTTGTACCAAACAAGGAAGGTGTAGATAGCCCAGATTTGTCTTCTGTGTGAGCCATCGCCTTCGTAGTTGTCATCAAGAAGCTTAATTATCTTCTTTTGATCGAAGATATCATTTACGAATTCTTCTTCGAACAAGCTGCGTACTTGCTTGTAGAAGCGTGGTTCCTTAAGCCATTGTTTGATTGGTGTTGGGAAACCAAGCTTTGGACGCTTAGCCCATTCGTCAGGCAATACCTTTTCTGAAGCCTTACGAAGTGCGTACTTGGTATCATGACGGTTTACCAAGTACTTAGTTGGGATTGAGTTAGCTAATTCTGCGATCTTCTTATCAAGATATGGCACACGAACTTCAAGTGAGTGAGCCATTGAGATCTTGTCGGCCTTTTGTTCAATATCGTTAAGCATGAAGTGGTGCAAATCGATGTATTGCATTTGCTTAACGTTGTCGATGCCCTTAACCTTCTTGAAGTCCTTTTGGTAAATGCCGTTAACAGTCAACTTGTTGCGGTAAGTTGGCTGCAAAATGCTGTTGGCATCCTTTGAGGTAAAGATAGTTGGGTAATCCATGTCGTAAATTACTGATTGACCAACGTAGAATTCACTTGGTTCAGCCAAATTGGTGTACATGTGAACTTTACCTGGGAAGTTAGGCATCTTCTTAATCTTGTGGGCCAACTTAACTTGCTTATTCTTAGGCAACTTCTTAAGTTCGCTAGTGAAGACCTTGATCAAATCATTATGGGTGTGCATCCCGTAGTTAACATAACCGGCAAACAATTCGTCGGCACCTTCACCAGAAAGCGCAACAGTAACGTGCTTACGAGCCAACTTACACAAGTACCAAAGTGGGATGATTGATGGGTTGGCATCAGGTTCATCCATGTGGTATTGCATTTCTGGGAAATCACGCATAGCTTCATCGGCGTCAACCTTGTCACTGAAGAACTTCCAGTGGTTGATGTCAGCTAAAGCCTTAGCCTTTGAAGCTTCATCGTAAGTTGAGTCGTCAAAACTTACTGAGAAAACGTCGTCTGGGTTAAGCAAAGTGGTCAAGTATGAAGAGTCGATACCTTCTGACAAGAAGGCACCAACCTTAACGTCGGCGTTTCTGTACAAGTCAACAGTTTCCTTCAAGTCATCGTTGATGCGCTTCAAAGTTTCTTCAAAGCTTAAGCTGTTTTCCTTGTATTCAGCATCCCAGTATTGGTGGGTCTTCATTTCGCCATCTTTGTATTCGAACCAGTGACCTGCTGGGAATCTGTAAACACCCTTAAAGAAAGTTTCTTCAAGGTCGTTGTATTGGTTCATGAGGTATGGCTTAACAGCTTCAACGTTCAATTCACGCTTGAACTTTGGATATTCCAAGAAACTCTTAAGTTCTGAACCAACAAGCAAGTGGCCATCTTGGTTGCTGTAGTACATTGGCTTGATACCAAAGAAGTCACGTGCACCATAAAGGGTCTTGTTGTTGTCATCCCAGATAAGGAAAGCAAACATACCACGTACCTTCTTAAGTAAACCATCCATGCCCCATTCTTCATAACCGTGAAGCAATACTTCAGTATCGGCCTTGGTAGTGAAAGTGTGGCCTGCTTTAATTAATTGTTCTCTTAATGGCTTAAAGTTGTAAATTTCACCATTAAAGATAATTGCTCTAGTTTTATCTTCATTATAAATAGGTTGCGTACCCCCACGAAGATCGATAATTGACAATCTTCTGAAACCAAGGGCAACCTCATCGTTAGTGTAGTAACCGTCGGAACTAGGTCCACGGTGCTTGATCGTAGCCATCATTTTGCCAATAACGGCCTGTTTTTCGTTTATTTTTGGATCATAAAATGCGACAATTCCGCACATATTTAAACTTCCCCTAAGCTAAATTCTCTCTACTTTATCTATACATATTTTTCTACGTTAACCTTTTTATTATAAGCTAAACACTTGTAATAGCCAAATAGCTTTACTCTTCTTTAACTAAATAAAATATACTCGCCGTCTTGCGGCAGCGCCATAGCCAAAGACTTGAATGCGGTGGCGTTTCAAATCAACGTTAACGATATAACCGGCCGCTTCATTGCTGTGGTCGATCTGCCGCTTCAAGTTCTTATTGAATTTGGTTGTTAAAGAATGTTTTGGCCCCATTAAGGCTGAGCAATTAAACAGAATATATTGGATACCATTGATGCGATATTGATCTTCGCGGTGACGGTGGCCGCAGAAGTAGGCAATGATGCGCGCATTCTTTACGTGCGTAAAGTCGAAGTCATTGGATAAACGGAATTCTGCTGGTTCACCATCGCTAGCATGCATGCGGCCCTTTTCTCTTTGATTAAAGGCAACGAGCAATTCATGCAAAGATCTACCGTTATATTTAAGGGCGTTACTGCCCTTGCGATTAATTGGGTTGGCATGGCTCATGAAGATAATCTTCTTGTTGGATGATCTAGTCAGAATTTCGATGATCTCTTCAATTTGGTCTTCACGCACGGCCAAAGTAATCTTGGCATCGTATTTCTTTTGTCCCTTATTATTCAAAACATAAGGCAAATCCGACGTATTAACGGAAATGACGCGGATATCATCGAAGTCAAAGTATGCTACACCATGTTGGCGTGAAATATAATGGATATTCTTTTGCCGGTACATGTCAGGCCACATGATATTTTCAAACTCATTTTCTGGGAATGAAGCCTTCAAATCATGTTGCTCGTCAAACTTATCATTTTCATCGTGGTTGCCCTTAATATTTAAGTAAGGAAGCGTAGCAGACTTAAACGAATTGTTTAACTTGATCAGTTCGCTTTCGCCAAGTAGACCAGCATCAGATCCATCGATCCAATCACCTAGGTGGGCCTTCATGTTAAGCAAACCTGATTTTTCAAGGTAAGAAAATTCTTGTACGTGCTGCAAACCATTCCAGCCGTAAAAATCGATACTATCCTTGTCTTTAAAGTGGGTATCGGTAATCACGCCGATATTCACTGAGTTTCTACCCTCACGAATATGCTTTTTTACTTCATTGGTAAAATCATCAAGATAATCTTCTACTAAATAGCGACGGCCCGTCTTTTTATTTCGGAAAGCACGAAAACGCCCCAGCTTTTCATTATATTTACGCACGTATTCTGGTGCGAGTTCTGCTGTATTCTCAGAGCTTAAGCCTTGACGCAAAACACCATCTTTGTCTTGATAAACGGTCAAGACAAACTTCTTGCCATCAGGCGTACCATCTTCTGGTCCCACATGGTATTCGCCAATGGTCGTGTATTTTTGCATCGGATCGAGCAAGCCCCCCTCTTTCTCGATTGCGGAACGCTTTTTTGCTCCGATGATCCTATCAACTATTCCTTTTGTTTGTTTAAAAAGATTCATTCTTTTCGCCTCAAAGACAAAAAAAGCCGGTCCAACACGAACCGACTCAAATAATTTATTCGTTGTGTGCTAAAGCGTAAGCAGCAAGTCCTATTGATAATACAGCGTCTTTAGATAATACTTCTTGTAAATCCTTGGCAGCGATTGCTTGGACTGCGCCAATAACCTTCAAGCTGTACACAATAACCCGGTAATCAGTTGCTGGGTCGTATAAATCATCTTCATATGGATTTTCATGGTTGTAAGTTAAATTGATTTCGTCCTTATCAACGTAGCCGTCAACGTGGTTCGTTAAAATACGATCATGCAAATCAGTTAACTTGTTTGCCATCTTAATCAAAGTTAATTTATGATCGCTTTCTGCTTCGTAGTATTGTTCTTCGGTCATATCGAAATAATCCTTGATCGGATTATTTAAAACGCCTAAGTTGTCGATCACCTTGTAAACAGCTTCGGCATCAAAGTCTTGTTCACCATTCAAAATCTTGTCTTGTGATAAGGCTAAATCGTCAGCCAACATCATGGTATCTAATTTTTCCATATGATCCTCCTTAAAATTCAACCCTAATTATAACAAAAAAAGCTATTTAGGCCCCTATTTCATGCATAAAAATAAAATTTCTTAGAAAAAAATTGGTATTTTTTGCGTAATAAATAGTGTAGGGTAAAAATATAGATTGAGGAGAAAAATATGAACGATCAAATTATTAGCCGCTGTCCATGGGGCGACGTTAAAGACAAGGCAATGCAAGAATACCATGACCACGAATGGGGCAAGCTTAATTTAGATGAGAAATATCTCTATGAGATGCTGGTGCTTGAACTTTTCCAATCAGGTTTGAGCTGGAGCACGATTTTGCATAAGCGCGAGAATTTTAGAAAAGCATTCAAAGACTTCAACGTGGAAAAAGTGGCGCAGATGACCGATTACGATGCGAGGATGCTCATGCAGGACAAGGGCATCATTCGCAACCATTTGAAAATAAACGCCGCAATTAAAAATGCGCGAGCAATTTTAGCAGCAAGAGAAGAACATGGCAGTTTTGCCAAATACCTGCAAAATTTCATCCCTAGCCAAATCATGCATCATCCCGAAATCGTTGATGATGTCCCTGCTTCAAACGATCTTTCCAAGAAGATTTCTAAGCAAATGAAAAAAGACGGCTTCTTCTTTGTGGGGCCAGTTATCGTTTATTCATACCTGCAAGCGATCGGCTTAATCAACGATCATTTAGAGCGCTGCAATTTCAAATACCGGGCATAGAAAAAAGAGCGAAGAATTATCTTCGCTCTTTTTGAGTTCATTAACAATTAAACTAACTTCTTACGGATCCAACCTGAAATCCAGTCAATAATGACAACCATAATGATGATACCAAGTAAGATGATACCTACACGGTCCCATTGACGATATTGAAGTGCAATGATCAATGGGTAACCGATACCACCGGCACCTACCAAACCAAGGATAGATGCAGAACGAATTGAAACATCAAAACGGTACAAGGTGTTAGAAATCAAAGCTGGCATCAAGTTAGGCATCGTAGAAAACATGATTACGTGGAACTTAGAACCACCGGCTGCAATCACAGCTTCGTTTGGTCCCTCTTCCAAGTTTTCAATGGCTTCTGAGAACAACTTGGCAAGCATACCAACTGAGTGGAAACCTAATGCCAAAACACCGGCTGCAGAACCAGGGCCTACGGCCTTGATGAACATCAAAGCAAGAACAATTTCAGGGAATGAACGGATAATTGCTAAAACAATTTTACCGATTCTCGAAGTGTACCAATGCTTGTGTCTAGTGTGAGCTGCCCAGAAGGCAAATGGCAATGAAATGATTGCGGAAATAAATGTACCTAAGAAAGCGATACAAATGGTTTGCCATAATTGTGAGATCAAGTCTTCACCTGAGCCATTGTAAACATAGCTCCAGTCCGGATGGAAAATGCCGGCGAAGATCGCACCAGCAATTTGACCAGCAGTAGCTTTAATACCACCGAAATTAATGCCGGTACATGACCAAACAATAATTACAACAGTCGCTATCGCAATCAGCCAATGCGCTGCTTGTTTCTTACGGTCAACGGGTTTAGCGGGTAATTTTTTCATTGTAGTATCCATTATTTCATTAACGCCTCCCGTGACTTAGATGATACATAGTCGATCAAAACAACAACTACGATGATAACGATGATAATCGTACCAGTTTGAGCGTAATTGAAGACTTGCAAAGTTTGTTGCAAGTTAAGACCAATACCACCGGCACCGATATAACCAAGGACTGTTGACGCTCTGACGTTGATTTCAAATGCGTATAAAACATATGAAATGAAGTAAGTGATGATTTGTGGCATAACTGCGTAATGGATAATTTGCAGCTTGTTTGCACCTACAGCAGTCAAAGCTTCAATTGGACCTGGATCAATGGTTTCGATTGCTTCGTAGAACAACTTAACAACCACACCAAAGGTGAAGACTGCCAAAGCCAAGATACCGGCAACTGGGCCGATACCTACGATAGCTACGAAGATTGCACCAAGAAGCAAGTCAGGAATAGTTCTGACGATATTCATAATGACACGAAGTACGCCAGTTACAGCCTTATTCTTAACAATATTACGGGCAATCAATAATGAGTAGATAAATGCGACAACAGATCCAATTACCGTACCCAAAACGGCCATCTTGATGGTTTCAATCAACTTAGGCCAAACAACGTTCAAGTAGCTCCAGTCTGGGTGAGACATTTGCACGAAGATATCAGCAAATTGGTTCCAGTTTTCAAACAAGACGCTAATGTGCGTGTTAGTGACGTTGATTGAAATAAATAGTCCTGCAATCATGATGATTGTCCAAACCAAGTTCATGACTTTGAACTTGCGCTTAGGCAATTGATTTATTTGTTCAGGCATTATTCTTCCTCCTCGCTGCCGTTACCACCATTGTAAATATTAGTGAAGACAGACTTAGGAGTATCTTTCATCTTGCCATCGTAAACCACTTGACCGGCACGAATACCGATTACTCGTTCACCAAATTGTTGTGCAAGTTCGATACTGTGCAAGTTAGCAACTACGGTCATGCCATATTTTTCATTAAGCATCTTCAAGTCGTTCATGACTCTCACTGAAGTTTGTGGGTCAAGTGATGCAGTTGGTTCATCGGCCAAGATGATCTTTGGATTTTGCATAAGTACACGCGCAATCGCTACACGTTGTTGTTGACCACCTGATAACTCGTCAGCACGTGCATAAACTTTATCGGCCAAATCAACTTGTTGCAAAGCTTCATAAGCCTTTTGTTTATCTTCTTTACTGAATAAGTTAAAAGTAGTCTTCCAAGTTGGGTAGTAAGCTACGCGGCCTACCAAAACATTGCGCAAAACGCTAGAACGTTTAACCAAGTTAAAGTTCTGGAAAATCATACCAATATCGCGACGTAATTCACGCAAATTCTTGCCCTTGGCACTTGTAATTGATTTGCCGTCAATCAAAATATCGCCTGAGGTAACATCGTGCAAACGGTTGATTGAACGCAGCAAAGTTGACTTACCAGCACCAGACAAACCAACAACTACTACGAATTCGCCTTTATTAATAGTTAGGTTGATGTCCTTTAAACCGACAGTACCGTTGTCGTAGATCTTGGAAACATCTTTTAATTGGATCATTGGCTTATCTGCCATTTAATCGTTAACTCCCTTAATTTGAATTATTATTTCTTAGTTGATTCAACAATCTTGTCGTATTTACGAATAACGTTGAAGTCGCTATCCTTTGCGTATGCGTAACCTTCGTGGCTATATACGCTTTCGATAACTTTCTTACCTTCCTTTGACTTACCTACAGCGATGAATGCCTTAGCAAGCTTCTTACGGAATGACTTAGACATACTTGGAATTACTGAGATAGTGTCGTTAGGAATTGGCTTAGTAAAGTAAATTGGAACAACTTGACTCATGATCTTTGGATTGTCCTTCTTAACGATGTTACGTGCATCTTCAAAGACGAAAGCTGCATCAGTATCGCCGTTTAAGACGTTCAAAACAGCTTGGTCGTGACCAGTTACAGTAACCAACTTACAATCCTTAGTTACGTCCAAACCCTTTTGCTTAAGTTCAGCAACTGGGAATACGTAGCCGGCAGTTGAAGTTGGGTTTTGAACTGAAATTGACTTACCCTTTAAGTCTTTCCAGTTCTTGATCTTTGAACCCTTCTTAACAAGGATTTCTGCACGGTAGCTCTTTACTAATTGGTTAGTTGCTTTACCACCTGGTTGCTTAACGCCGTAACGTTCAGCTTGCAAAAGCAAATCAGCTGCACCTTGCTTGTGAGCTAAAACATAACCATCTGGTGGAAGGAAACCTACATCAACTTTTTTTGATTTCATAGCTTCCACAACAGTGTTGTAGTCAGTTGACATAGAAACGTGAACAGGAATACCCAATCTCTTTGAAAGCATCTTTTCAAGAGGCTTTGCACGAGCTTGCAACTTAGTTGCGGCTTGACTTGGCACAAATTGAATAGTCAATGACTTTGGGGTATAGCCGCCCTTAGAACTATTGCTCTTGTTTGAGCAGGCAGTTGCGATTACTGCTACAAGAAGAGCAACTACTGCTACCAAGATTCTTCTAAATCTCTTCATCTTAATTTATGTCCTCCATAAACATAAAAAATAGTGATAAAACAAACTACCAACGTCACAAAAAAAGACTTAATTACGGGTCGCCAAAGACGATCAATAATTAAGTCTAATTGATAACGTTTCTAATAACTAAACGAACAGAAAAAACGTCTTTTCGAGCGAAAGACACATCATTCATTACGATAAATTGTTCTGATTGCATAAACACTGTCTTTCACTCCCCCTTATTACATTTCCACGTTCATTTTATAAAATAATACCAGAAACATTCGTGTTCTATCAAGGTATTTTGCAACTTTTTTCAAAAAAATAATCGCCAATGACTTTAGGATCATTTGACGATTATTCTTATATTAGTTCTTTTTCATAGTTGGCTTAACTGGATTGTTGGCCATATCGGTTTTAACAACCAAAACATCAGCCAAAGCGTGTTGGTTTACGTATTCAGTAACTGAACCCATCAACATTCTTTCAACGGCGTTCAAACCTGTAGCACCCATTACGATTAAAGTATCGTGGTGGTCCTTGATGAAGTCGTAAGAAATAATTCGTTTAGGACTACCATAACGAATGTGGTAATCAACATCATCAAAGTTGAAGTTGTCATGTGCCCATTTCTTCAAGCTCTTCAAGTATTCTTCAGAGTCTTGGGTCATTTGATAAATGGTATCACCAGAAATCAAGGTATCTTGCATTTCACCCATAAATTGACGTGTATCGATTACGTTTAATACATCAACATGAGCGCCATCTCTTTGGCCGATTCTAACAGCCTTATCAAAAGCTCTTTCAGCTGATTCTGAACCATCTACTGGAACTAAAATGCTTTCTTTTGCCATAATTTTCATCTCCTAAAAATGCATTAATACTTAATTCTTATTTTAGCATAATTTTGTAAGCCGTTACTTTCTAAATAATTGTTTAGTGTGAGTTTTGTTGATAAAATATTGTTCATGAATAGATTAAGGAAAGGGGAGCAATTTTTGACTAAAAAATTAACTAATCAATTAA
Source organism: Lactobacillus sp. N54.MGS-719 (assembly GCF_000980505.1). Taxonomy (NCBI): domain Bacteria; kingdom Bacillati; phylum Bacillota; class Bacilli; order Lactobacillales; family Lactobacillaceae; genus Lactobacillus; species Lactobacillus sp. N54.MGS-719. Next base: position 23,192 of record NZ_LARO01000009.1, on the reverse strand, counting down.
TCGGCGTCACCAGTGGCCGTAACTTCCGCGAACTTGGAGGCTACGAAACCATGTCTGGCAAGAAAATCAAGATGCACAAATTACTAAGAACTGGTAACTTAGCCGATTTATCACCATTCGACAAGCAATTCTTAACTGATTACGGTGTTAAATACGATGTCGACTTCCGTAGTAAACAAGAAGTTGATAACCAACCAGACCGTGTGCCAGATGGCGTAGAATACATCTACGATCCCGTCTTTAGCGAAGACTTGACCAATTCATCCAAGAGTTTAAACGACCTAAACAAGCAAGCTCATGATGATGCAGACTTTGGTTTCAACCATATGCACTACGCATACGAAGACATGATTGAAAGTGAATCTGCCCAAAATGCTTACCGCAAGTTCTTCGACGTTTTGCTTAAAAATACTGTCGATGGTGAAAGTGTAATCTTCCACTGTACTGCTGGTAAAGACAGAACCGGTTTTGGTGCTTTACTTGCTCTTAGTGCACTTGGCGTACCATTTAGCACTATCAAGAAAGACTACCTTTTAACCAACATCACGACTAAGGACTTCATTGACAGCATGATCGAACATGCCCGTCAAAATGGTCGTAATGAAAATGTTTTGCAATCTATTCGTGATATCCAAAGCGTTCGTGCAGAATACCTTGACCACGCAGTCAAAGTTTTAAACGACGAATACGGCAGTATCAACGACTACTTGCGTGATGTCATGAAGCTTTCAAGTGCCGACATCATGGAATTACGTGATATTTACTTAGAAGACTAATTTTTAGTCTTCTTTTTCTTTGTCCTCAAATTTTTGCTTCAAAAAAGCATAGATTGCATGCGGATCGGTGAAGTTAAAAACTTCGCGCAATTCATTGGCTGGCGTGTCGGCCAAAAAGTCCATAACACTGGCCAACAATTCGGCTTGACCATCAGGATCATTGTCTAGCAGCATGAATAAAAATTTTACTTCAAGCGGTTGTTCTGGATTAATCATATTGTGAAAAACAACTGGGGTAGTCAATGAAACTGGAACAATCAATTTGGTATTGACGAACTCCCCTTCCGTGTGCGGAATTGCGATATTAGGAATATTTTTACCCAAGGTTGAAGTGTCTAAACCTGTAGGAAAATTGTGCTCCCGTTCAACAATGTGGGATAAAAAGTTGCCCTTTACGTAGCCTTGTTCAAGCAAGTTGTCGTAGACTTCTTTTAACACTAAATCTTGCTTAGGCTGGTCTGACACGAAGACGGCGTTAGGTGCGAAAAGTTTTTTTGAATTAGTCATTGAAATTTCCTCTCTAAATGTGGAATTAACATTTTCACCATAAGTTAACAAGACGTTTTTTTCAACTAAAAAGATGATAAAGTTAACTTAATAGTTGTTTATTTTTTAGGGAGAATATCATGACAAAAACAAAGACTTTATATTTCGGTGCTGGTTGGTTCAACGAAAAGCAAAACAAGGCTTACAAAGAAGCCATGGAAGCTTTAAAGAAGAACCCTACTGTTGACTTAGAAAACAGTTACGTCCCACTTGATAACCAATACAAAGGCATCCGCGTTGATGAACACCCAGAATATTTACACGATATTGAATGGGCATCTGCTACCTACCACAATGACTTAGTTGGTATTAAGTCTTCAGACGTAATGCTCGGTGTTTATTTACCTGAAGAAGAAGATGTTGGCCTTGGGATGGAACTTGGCTACGCATTGTCTCAAGGTAAATACATCTTGCTTGTCATCCCTGACGAAGACTATGGTAAGCCAATCAACTTGATGAGTTGGGGCGTTTGCGACAACGTAATCAAGATCAGCGAATTGAAAGACTTCGACTTTAACAGACCTCGCTTCAACTTTTACGATGGTGCCGTATATTAATTTAAAAAATAAAAAAAGACAAAATAAATGACCCCTCGCAATTTCACTTGTATTGCAAAGGGTCATTTTTTATTAGAATTTGTCATGTATCTTTTGTCTTTCTACTACAGATTACATACATTCTTCAAGCGACTGCCAAATTATCATTACTCTATGTCCACCTTACAAGGTCCGGACCACTTATATTAATTATTCGTCACTTGGTGAGAAATTATTACTGTTCAATTTACAATGCCCATCGGTATCACAAACCTTTCAACTAGTAATTATTTTTCTCTTCACCAATACTATACCACCTTTTCCCAAAATTAAAAGCGCTTACATAAAAATAATTATAAAAAATGACGTTAGCTTTCTAACGCCATTTTTCTATATCTTTTATCACTAATTAAGCCTTGTATCTTGATTCACCATTCATGTAGGTTTCACTCAAAGTCATATCAGGGTTCAAGATCAAGAAGTCGGCATCTTTATCTGGAGCAATAGTACCGCACTTGTCTAAGATGTGAGCACTCTTAGCTGGAACGTAGCTGGCCATCATTACTGATTCTTCTGGAGTTACGATGTTCCAATCAACGACATTCTTGATAGCTTGCTTCAATTGCAAAATTGAACCAGCCAAGTTGTCGCCGTCCTTAAGACGAGCCATACCGTCTTTTACGTAAACTGGAAGTTCACCCAACATGTAGTCACCATCTGGCATCATACCAGCTTCCATACAGTCGGTGATTAAAGCAATGTGTTCTGGACCTACTGCATTGATCAAGGTCTTAGCCATTGATGGTTGAACGTGGTGACCATCACAGATTAATTCGTCAGTTACGTTGTTCAAAGCCATTGCAGCGTTTGAAATTGATGGAATGTGGTGGCTTGGATCTGGCATCCCGTTAAAGGTGTGAGTAAACATAGTTGCACCAGCTTCAACGCCTTCAACTGCTTCTTCAAAGGTTGCGCTTGAGTGACCTAATGAAATAACTACGCCTTCCTTAACAGCTTCGCGGATAAATTCCTTTGAGCCCTTTCTTTCAGGAGCCATTGAGATCTTGCAAAGCATGCCGTCTGAAGCATCGCGCCACTTGTTAAATTCGTTGATGTCTGGATCCATCATGTACTTAGGGTTTTCAGCACCAGCGTGTTCTTCAGTAAAGAAAGGTCCTTCAAAGTGAATACCTTGAATCTTGGCACCAGTTTCTTGACCCTTGTGGTCTGCGAACATCTTGCAGATTCTAGTCAAAGTATCGCTACCGGCAGTGATTGTAGTTGGCAGCCATGAGGTTACACCTGCGCTAAGAAGACCATTAGAAATCTTGTTGATGCCTTCCCAGTCACTCTTCATAACATCTTCACGAAGTGAACCATGGATGTGAGTATCAACTAAACCTGGAGCAACCCACTTGCCCTTGTAGTCAACGATCTTACCTTCTGGCTTTTTAGACTCAGGATAGAAAAAGCCAAACTTGCCGTTGTCTTGAACTTCAAGATAACCGCCATTTTCTGTTCTGTTTTCTAAGAAAAACTTGTCTGCATGAATGTAATAAGTCATATGTATCTTCTCTCATCAAAAAAATAATAATCGCTTTCAATATCTTTATTATATCCGATAAAATTGGTCAATACCAGTTTTAATATAATTGAACAAAAAGTTTTCTATTTTTTCGTTATAATATAGGGTAACAAGTAAAATTAGGAAGAAAGCAATATGACACAAAATACTCAAATAGAAAGACACCAATTAGGTCAGCTTATCGGTGCTAATAAACGTGATCATTATTATGAACTCCATTATTCCACTGGAGAAGTTGCTCGTCTTTATATTTTAGCTGAGGGAATATTCCGTTATTTCCTTGATCCTGCTAAAAATTTTGACGAGAATCACTCCTCTTTTGTTGACCTGGCTCAATTTGATAATAGTTACTTTGAAAAATCTAAGCCTAAGGCTACTAGCGATTCATTAATTATTCAATCTGGCAATTACCAGCTTATTTTTCAGCAAAAACCAGCCGTGATGAATATTTTTGATGAGACTTTGCACCGCAACCGCGTAATGCAGCTTAGTCCGCTTGAGCTCGATCAAAATCAAACAACTGAGATTTTGAAGCAACATAAGAATGAATTTTACTTTGGTGGCGGGATGCAAAATGGCTACTTCAGTCATAAAGGCAAGGTCATCGAAATTAAGCGTGACAAGATTACGGGTAAAGGCGGCGTGCTAAGCCAAATCCCATTTTTCTGGGCTAACTCAGGTTTTGGTGAATTGCGCAACACTGAATCAACTGGTAGCTATGACTTCGGTAAAACTGAAGCTGATGCCACGATCTTGAAGCACAACACTAACGTGTTTGATACCTTCTATCTTTTGGGCAATTCTCCTAAAGATATTTTGGCTAAATACTACACTTTGACTGGCAAGCCATTGATGCCACCTAAGTACGCATTAGGTTTGGGCCACATCGGCAACTTTTTGACCACGCTTTGGCAACCTGGCGAAGCCAAGGAAAGAAATGCCACCGTCTTTGAAGATGGCAACTACTACACTAGAACCGATAATCCAGAAGATTCTAACGGTAAGGCTTCTTTGAATGGCGAAGAAGAATATCAATTCTCTGCTCGTGCGATGGTTGATCGTTATGAGAAGCAACACTTCAAGTTAAGTTGGATTGTGCCTAACTACGAAATTCAAGACGTTAACCCAGAAGCAATGGTCAGCTTTAGCGATTATGCTTCTAGCCGCAACGTTAATGCCGGTGTTTGGAGTGGCGACGAAACGCCTAAGACAGCTCCAGATACTCCCTTTATTCAAACAACCAGCAGCAATCCTAAGACTTTAAAAGATGATGCGATTATTTTGCGTGATAACTTAAAGCGCAAGCGCCCGCTTATTTTCTCAAATACGGGAATTGCTGGTAGCCAAAGCAGAACTATTTTAGCCTTTGGCGATATTGGCGGCAATTGGGAAAATATCCCAACTCAGGTTGCCGGTTTCTTAGGTTCTAGTCTTTCAGGCCAACCTCTAATCGGTAGTGCAGTTGACGGTACCGCTGGTGGCGGCAATGCCCAAATCAGTATCCGTGACTTTGAATGGAAGGCATTCACTCCACTACTCTTTAATTTGGATGACCAAGGCAAATTCAGTAAGACGCCATTTACTTATAACAGCAAGATGACTCAAATTAATCGCGCTTACTTGAAATTGCGTGAACAACTTCGCACTTACATGTACACGTTGATTTACTGCGCACAAGTGGGTGAACCAATTATGAGACCACTCTTCTTGGAATTCCCACATGAACAAATCAACTACACGCCTCAAGTAGGTCATGAATTCATGCTTGGACCTAACTTACTGATTTCACCAATCGTTAATGGTCGTGAAGATGGCAACGGCAATTCTAGAAAAGATAACCTCTACTTGCCAAACCACCGCACAATGTGGGTTGACTTGTTCGACGGTAAGAAATACTTGGGTGGCCGAGTTTACAACAAGCAATCTTACCCATCTTGGCACTTACCTGTCTTTGTTCGTGGCGGTTCAATCTTTGACTTAGGTGAACGCAACTACGTCCTTTACCCACAAGGCCACAGCAAAATGGTTACTTACGATGATAATGGCTACAACGATTACTCAAGAAACCATGTTTCTACCCAAATCAGCAGTGATCTTGAAGCAAGCAAGTTAACTATTACGATTGATCCAACTCAAGGTGATTTCAGTACTTTCCAAACGGAAAATACAACTAACTTGAACATCATGTGTGACGGCTATCCTGATGGTTTAACCGTTAAGATCAATGATCAAGTCATCAACATGCAAGAATATGGCACAGTTGATACTTTTGCCCACGCAAAGGAAGGCTTCTTCTTCAACACCAACTACAGCTGGATGCCTGAATTTGATCAATACCAAGAAAAGAAGCAAACGGCTTTGCAAATTAAGTTGGCTAAGCGTGACATCACTGATTCTAAGATTGAAATTACCATCCGCAACTTTAGATATGGTAACGAAACTTTGGTGCACGCAATTACTGACTCTTTGCTTCGTTCACCAAAACAACCAACAGTTGATCCTGATAAGATCAGCTCACACTCATTGACGGTTGTTTGGCCACAATTGACTGATAAAGTTCAAATCGAAGTCAACGGTATTTTGCATGATGGCATTGATGGCAGTTCATTCACCTTCCATGAATTGGTACCAAATACTCGCTACACATTGCGTTTGCGTTACGTTGCAGGTAATAAGGTTTCTGAATGGTCAGAGCCATTTGGCGCAATTACTAAGCCGGACCCAATGAATTATGCGATTAACAATATCAAGGTCACTAGCAATTTAACCAGTCAAAAAGACCACCCACTTGAATATTTGACCGATTTGAAATTAGCTAGCGAATGGAAAACAGTTAATGGCGTAAGTGAAGATGAACCACTTGAATTGAACTTCAAGTTTAACCAATTAGAGCATTTAAGCCGCATGGTTTGGGTACCTCGCAAGATTGATCATCAAGGTGACCCGGTTGAGGTTAGCGTTGAAACTTCAACGGATGGTGTCAACTTTAAGCCTTATGGCGAACGTCTCACTTGGAAGTCCGACAGCAAGAATAAAGTTGTGGGCTTACGTGATGTGGCTGCTAAGACAATCAGATTGAAGGTCTACAAGTCATCTGGTCCATTTATCGCATCTAAGGAAATTATCTTCTTTAGAGAAAAGAAATAAAGCTAAATATAGTCAAACTAAAAAAGAGTTCTCTTAATTGAGAACTCTTTTTTTATTCGCCCCATTCGCTCTTTAGCCATTCCATTGCTAAATTAAACCAATGAGCTGCGTGCGGATTTTCTTGCCATTCACGGCCCTTAGTCTGCACATTATGTCGTGCCAAAGAAAAACCATGATAACCATGATTAAATAAATGCGCCTCAGTTGGTACCTTATTTTTGTTTAAAGCACCAAGATATTCGATCGAATTACCGATCAAAACAACCGGATCATCCCATGCTTGGAAAATAAATGTATCTGGCGTTTCACGTGTAACACCAAGTGAACTATCCAAAATGTCCTTTTCTTCAGGCATCTTATCCTTTTGGTCTTCTGGCACAGGAAAACCAATCTTTTCAATGTTAATTAATGGATAACCTAAAATCGACTTGTTTGGCAATACATCTTTTTTACTAAAACCATACTTAGTTTGATACTTCTCATTCACTGCCATGTTGTTAGCCACACTAGCAACGTGGCCACCTGCTGAAAAGCCAATCGTCAAAATCTTCTCTGGATCCAAATGATATTCAGCTGCATGATCTCTAAAGTACTTCACCGTAGTCAATACATCGAGCCCTGCATCGGGATAAATCTTGCCTTCATCATGAACTAAGTTGTATTCCATTACCACGCTATTAAAACCTTCATTGCTAAACGCTAAAGCAACTGGCTCACTTTCTCTTTGAGACAAGTGTTCAAAGCTGCCGCCCGGAACCACAATTGCCAAAGGACGTTTTTGTTCCACCAGCTCCGGATTTTGATCCAGCACGTAAGTATGAATTTTGAATTCACGCTGATTAAAATTAGTTAGCGTCAGATTTTCTATCTTCATGTTTCAGTCCTTTCTTACCCATTCCTCTAGATAACATAAATGATGAAAGAGGTACCGTTAATATAACACCAATTAAAGAATACATGATAATTAATGCTTCATTAACAAAAAGTTTTTCATTAACGACTTCACCTGGTGTATAACCTAAGCGGAAATACCATAAGAACAAGGATAAGAAACTACCAAACATTCCGAATAAAATAGTGTTCATGGCTGTACCTAAAACGTCGTTACCGATCGCCGTACCACTATTCATTAACTCTTCTTTGCCAATATCAGGATTGTGCTTCTTAATTTCAAGCAAACCTGAACTCATCGCTACGGCTGCTTCCGCAATCGCACCTAGAGTTGAGAAGATGGCTACAGTTACCGCGATCATTGGGTAGCTCAAGCCTGGCATCTGTGACAAACCTACCAGCAGTTCTCCTGCCTCTGGTCCAAGTCCTGCAGCTTGTGCCAAATATTGGCAGCCCCAGATAAACAAGCTCACGATCAAGCAGACCAAGAAGGCAGAATAGAATGAATTTTTCGCTACAGTATAATCGTGCGTTCCTAGGAAAATGATCGTCACTAGTTTTAGCGGAATGAAGATCAACGTCAAAATTGCAATATTGATTCCCCATGAAATCAGCATCGCTACCAAGATCAGCAGCAAGGTGTTAATCAAAACACTAAAGAAACTACGAATTCCAGTTTCACCGCCGACAATCGTCATCAAAATCGCTAAAACGATGATTAACGCCATTAGCGTACTCATTTATTCTCACCTTCTTTTTTAAACAAACTCTTCCAATCTCTATTCTTCAAGAAGAATAAACTACATCCCGTCGCAAAAATGACCGTCAAGACAATCCCAATCGCAGAAATTACACTCTGTGTGGCTCCTAGCGACAACGTAAAGCCGAAAGTAGATGCAAACGTGTTATTGTCCCGCAAGTACAAAATCGTCTCAGGCAAGGCCCCAGCGATGAAAATCAAAACCAAAACATTGATCAATGGCCCCATGATTTCTTGTCCCATGGTACGACCACTCTGGATCAATTGCTTCGTTGTGATATCCTTCTTCGTTTGAATCAATTCGTACAAACTAGAAATGATATCCGTTGCTTCATCCATTACCGCACCCAAAATTCCGATCAAGGTTTGGGCTAAAAACAATCCACGTGGATCCTGCGTTGCGTAGTCCCCAGTTTCATACTTCATTTCAGATTCGCCGGTTAACTTCATAATGACATAGCACAAGGCAAAGGAGACGAATACTCCGAGCAGTGTGGCCAGCCACGTAGCCAGCATCTTTTTATTAAAGCCTTGCACAATTAATAGACTCACGAATGAGAAGATAATGTCGGCTAGGCCAAACAATAAAATGATGTGTGCACCATTTAAATGAACGTCCCAGACAATGATCAAGTAAAAGGTAATCCAACTGAGAATCATCGAAACCACCAGCGAGATCGAATGCTTACCTGATACAGCCACCATCAAGGTCAAAGTAATCGTAACTACTAACACCAATACCCAATCACGTTTAGGATTTACGATTGCCGGATCACCTTTTTTGATGTTCACGAAAATTCGTTGCCGCGGCCGGAACTTCTGAGTCGTCAGCTGTGAAGGATAGTACACGTTTTTCGTGGTGTACGTCTCCCCTTTATTCTTACCTGACAAAATCTTCAAGTGCAAAATTTGCTGTCTGGTTTGATCCTGATTCTTATAAACGTCTTCGTTCTTTTCGATCAGCGTATCTTTGATTTGGGCATCTGTAATAAGTGCTACTTCATCCTTATGATAGATGTCTGTTGCAAAGTAGGTCAAAACCGTAAAAATTGCTCCCACTACTGCAACGATAATCGCTGCAGTATAGCGTTTTTTACATTTATGCTTCATTATTACAACTTCCTATTTCTTTGATACTTTTACTGTAAAACAAAAGGCGGCCTAATGTTAGGTCGCCTTTCAATTCTTTAGATTTTCAATAAAATCTTTAGACTTTCGTTTAAAATTTAAAAATTCTTTGCCACCAATGTTCCTTTCTTTCTGGAAGTTGCATATCTTCTAGAGTTCTGTGAACATTTGCAGTTGCACGCTTTTTAGCATTTTCTTTGGCCTTAGAAATAATTTCGTCATGCATCTCTTCTTGACTCTTATGCATGTCTTCTTTTACTTCTTCGCGCTTTTGCTTTGCATCCTTCTTAGGTTCAGCGTCATCGTCGCTAACGACACCAGAAATATCCGGCAATGCGGCGATCTTATCAGAATTATCCTTAGGTGCAGCAAGCTGCTTTTGGGCCTCAATTAAATCTTGATTCTGCTTTTGAATCACGTTCAATTGCTTTTGCAAAGAACTAATAGCCTCATTTTGGTTAGAGATAGTTTGTTGAAGAGTGTTGAGTAATTTTACTACTTCTTTAGTATCCATTACATCACTATTGGTGTATGGAACTACCTTCTTTGGCTCTTCTTGTGGTCTTTCGTCTTTTTTATCACTAACTGCATAAATTTGACGAGCAGCTTCTTGCAAAGTCAAACCGCTATTCTTAGATAAACGGTGGAGGGCCTTCAAGTCATCAATATCTTTTTGATGGTATAAACGAGCCTTTTGCTTAGTACGAGCAAAGTAGTTAGTATTGCCCGTTACCTTTTCCACGATTAAAGAATATTTCCTTAATGTAGCTACACTAATACCTAATTCTTCCGCGGCTGTTTTAGGTGCAGCTAATTCCTCAAAATCACGCGTGTTAGTCATTACAATCTACCTCTGTACTTTTCGGCATTAATCGTGCTTGTGAAGCAAAGTCTTCTTGTGGTCGAATCTTTCCATACCTGCTTCGATCAAGCGAGTAATCAATTCAGTGTAAGGGATGCCAGCTTCTTCGAACAACTTAGGATACATACTGATGTTGGTAAAGCCAGGAAGAGCATTAACTTCAGTTAAAACAACCTTGCCACCTGGGGTAAGCATTGAGTCGATTCTAGCCATACCGCTACATTCAGTAACTTCGTAAACCTTACGAGCGTTCTTTCTAACTGTATCGATAATTTCATCTGGCAAGTCTGCTGGAATTTGCAACTTAGAAGTTGAGTTGTCATCGTACTTGTTTTCGTAAGTGTAGAATGAGCCTTTTGCATTGGTGATTTGACCAACACCTGCTACAATTGGCTTGTCGTTACCCAAAACGGCTGTTTCAACTTCAGTACCTGGTACAGTTTCTTCGACTAAAACTTTATCATCGTACTTGAAGGCTTCTTCTAATGCTGCAGCGTATTCATCAGCGTTAGTAACGTGGTTTACACCAACTGATGAACCTTGGTTGGATGGCTTAACGAACATGTCACGGCCAAGCTTTTCAGCAACCTTTTCATAATCAAGTTTATCATTATTCTTGTCATCGTATTCAAAGCGCTTGATTGAAATCCAATCAGCAACTGGAACACCAACTTTTTGAGCCAAGATCTTGGTAAATTCCTTGTCCATAGTTACGGCAGCGGCTAAGACGTCGTCACCAACGAATGGCTTGTTCATTAAACGGAATAAACCTTGCAATACACCGTCTTCACCTAAGTTACCGTGAACAATTGGGAAGAAGACATCAATTTCTGGTAAGTTTTCTAATTCGATTAAGTTAGAAATGTTGTGAACCTTGTGTGGATTCTTAACTTGGTATGAAGGATCTTCCAATACTTTGAAGCTTTCTTCTTCGTTTGCAAAGTAGCCTTCATTAGTGATCCAGATTGGGTGCACATCAAACTTATCCTTGTCAATCGCTTTATAAATGTTGTGACCCGAAACAATTGATACTTCATATTCTGATGAGTTACCACCAAAAATTAATCCGACTTGTATTTTTTTAGTCATTGTTTTATACCTCTTTTAAATGTTCCAAACCTTTATTATACGCAAAGAATACCAGAAAAACTCAAAATAGTGGAATATTTTTCATTAAAGCCCTTTCACAATAGTTTATAATTAATAATATATTAAGAAAGCCCCAGAAGGGAGTTAAACATGCTTTTACGAAAATTCTCTATCACGGCTATCGTAGCATTGTTATTCGTGCCACTTGTGAGTCAAGATGCGCAAGCCGCCACTTTTACTACTCAAGAAATTAACGAAATCCATAATTTTCAAAAAGAGTACGCTAGTTTAGATAAAACTAATTATAGCGCTTCAAACATTTATGCCGTTAAGCCTCATTTAAGCAAAAAATTTAAAGCTGGTCGCTTACGTTCTAAATACATCAATACGCAAGTCGACTACATCAACTACTATCGCTCATTATTCGGCCTGTCGCCTGTTACTACTAGTGGCTCTTCAAATAGTGATGCGCAAAAAACAGCAGCCGTTATGGCCGCAATCAATGCCAATCCTTTTATCAATCAACACGGTTTGCCTAGTGAAAAAAGACCAAGCTTTATTTCTAAAGCAACTTGGAAATTAGCAAAAGAAACCTCTGAAAGTTCCAACTTAAACTTTAATGTATCACGTCAATCGGCCGGCGAAGTAATTACCGACTTGGTTACCGATCACTATAACTTAAGCGGAACAGACACCGGTCACCGGGCATGGCTGCTTTCTACTCGTTTGACTACGACCGGAATCGGTGCCGCCTATGGCAATAACGGTTATCGCTACTCCGTGCAGAAAGTGCTCAACGCTAACGATATGTTCCGCGCATCTAGTCAGCCAGTGGTTACCTACCCTAGCGTCCGGCTCTTTCCTTCAGAATTGGCCCAAGGCAAGAACATCGTTTGGTCAATTTATCTATCTAACAGAGTCGTCAGAACTACGCCAACGATCACCATCAGGGATTTAGATACAGATATCGTTACGAATGGTACGCACGTAAGAAATTATAGTTCTGGTGGCTATGGCAACTTCAAGACGATCATTACCTACTCACCTGGTAAGACGGTTATTAGATCAGGCCATGAATACGAGATTAACATCAACGGTGTCTACAAATACAGATTTAAACTCTTCAAACAAGATGCCACTAATGACACTACTATCTATGCCACTCAAGAAGAGCAGCAAGCTAACCAAACTAATCAGACTAACACTTCTTTAGATAGACAAACTGAAGTACAGTCACCGATTTTATTGCAAAATAAAATCTTGAATGCGGCAATTGATGCCAAAACCGTATCACTGCCAACTAATTCAAATAATTTATTTGATCAATTAACTAAAAAAGGCAAATGGAAACAAAACTTCTTTGTCAAAACCATTCGCCTTCAAAAGCATTAAAAAAAGCCAAACATTGTTTGGTCTTTTTTCGTTTATAAAACTTTGGATAAGAAGTCTTTTGCTCTTTCACTTGTAGGATGTTCAAATACTTCTTTAGGCGTACCCTTTCCCTGCAAGTAGCCGTCAGCCATAAACCAGACTTCGTCGGCCACTTCACGTGCAAAGCCCATTTCGTGGGTTACGATTACCATCGTCATCCCTGAGCTAGCCAGATCCTTCATGGTCTTCAAAACTTCGCCAACCATTTCAGGGTCAAGTGCACTAGTTGGTTCGTCAAACAGCATCACTTCTGGGTCCATTGCTAAAGCTCTAGCAATCGCCACACGTTGCTGTTGACCACCTGAAAGACTAGTTGGGAATTGCTTTGCTCGATCAGCCAAACCTACTTTTTCTAAAAGAGCTAGGCCAGTTTTTTCGGCTTGCGCTTCGCTAATTCCTTTAACCTTCATTGGTGCCAACTTAACATTTTCAATGACATTCATATTTGGAAACAGGTTAAAGTTTTGGAACACCATGCCCATTTTCTCACGCAATTGATCTAGTTCCTTGCCATCCTTTAAGCTAGCTAGGTCTGTGCCATCAAAAAGGATTTTTCCGGCTGTAGGATGTTCAAGCACGTTGAGGCAGCGCAAAAAGGTACTTTTACCAGATCCTGAAGGACCAATAATACAAATTACTTGACCCTTTTCGACAGAAGCTGAAATATCCTTTAACACTTCGTTTTTGCCAAAAGTCTTTTTAAGATGTTGAATATCGATCATTTTAGTCATTGTGTTTCATCCTCTTTTCGAAGTAGTTAAGTAATCTAGTTAGAGTAAAGGTCATGATGAAGTAGATGATCATCGCAATAAATAATGGCAAGACGCCACGGTAAGTTGAAGTTTGAATAAGTTCAGTTTGGTACATCAATTCGGTTACCCCGATAACTGAAACTAATGAACTGTCCTTCAATAAGGTAATAAATTCGTTCCCCAAAGCTGGCCAAATATTCTTTAAGGCCTGAGGAATAATGACGTAGCGGTATGCCTTGGCCTGACTAAGTCCAAGTGATCTTGCGGCTTCAGTTTGACCCTTAGCAACAGAAGCAATACCCGATCTAATGTCTTCGGCAACATAGGCACCTGAGTTAAGCCCGATCGCAATAATACCTGCAACTACGGCTGATAAATTAGAAATTAATGCACCAACACCGAAGTAAACAAACAGAATTTGAACCATTTGCGGTGTACCACGAATAAATTCAATGTAGCAAACAGCAATCCAGTGGAGCAACTTGTTTCTGGACAAACGCATAAGAGCAAGTAACATCCCCAGCACAATACCGATTAATACTGAGAAAACAGTAATCACGATCGTGTAGCCGACACCTTTAACAAAGTATGGTGCATATTTTGCCATAGTGTTGGTCTTTTGTGCTGTCTTCATGTACTTGGCAGCTGCTGGCAAGTATTCCTTGTTAATTAAGTTTTTCTTTTCTACACGGTTAATTGTCTTGTTAACTGCCTTAACCAGGTCACCTTGGCCCTTAGCTACAGCTACCGCGTTACCAGCTTGTTGTTCACGTAAGTCACTTCTTACAGCCATTAAACTGTTGTCATTTTGCGCATAAGCTTTAGCAGTCAATTCTTCCATGACTACTCCAGACATCTTGCCTGATTTCAATGCCAAGACTAAGTTGTTGATCTTGCCTAAGCCTTTAACCTTAGACTTCTTCATTTGAGATTGGATCAATTGGTATTGGATACTACCTGTTTGAGCACCAACGGTTTGACCAGCGAAGTCCTTGATCTTTCTGTATTTAGATTGATCACGTTTATTAATTAAAAAGTATTCGCCGCTTGGCTTGTAGTAAATCCTAGAAAAATCGACGCTCTTTTTTCTTTCAGGGTTTGGCGTCATGGCTGAAATAACCATGTCGACCTTGCCAGTTTCAAGGGCAACAAGAAGTGAGTCAAAGCTCATGTTCTTGATGACCAACTTGGCGTGCAAGTCCTTTGCGATATCTTTAGCTAATTCAATATCGATCCCAACATATTTAGTATTTCCATTCACACTAATAGTAAATTCAAGTGGCGGATAGTCAGCAGAGGTACCCACGACGAGCTCTTTTGATTGCTTAATCTTCTTCATGACTGTGCCGCTTTCGACCTTTTTAGTGGCCGCAAAAGTTGGTTGATTAAACAAAAAAAGAGTTGAAATTAGTGTAATGAAAGCAAGAAACAAATGGATTATCTTTGCTTTTTTCATATCAATTCGCCTAACTCTTTCGTTAAATACATATAAAGATTATTATTTATTTTTTAATTGTAAAGAAAGAATAAGCTTTGTGCAAGAGAAAAAACGTAACCACACTGCGTAATTACGTTTTTCACATTACTATTTAGCTGATGTTGCTTGCCAAGGAATGGCACAGATCACGTACATAACTACCCCCGTAATTACGTACTCTAAGAAGACGCTGCTGCCAATTTCTAGCAAGAAACCCAACTCAATATTATCAACGTCAAAAATAACTGGCACTACTGCTAACAATCCTGAAATCAAAATCACCCAGAAACCAGCCCACATGCCAGCTGCCGCGATGTCGTGAATCAACATGCGTGTTGCCGACTTAGTTCTCATATCATTGAGCAGTGAGAACAAAGTAATGATAGTGACAATGATGATAATGATATTAACAATCACTAGCAGACAAGCAATATTGGCACCTAACGTTACTACGCTTAGATTAAATGCCTTAGCTACCGCATATGGTGCGTTAGTCCCTTGCTTTTTCAATTTACTGTCGATTGTTTGGGCTCCACTAGATGAACCCTTATCAATTCCCTTATGAATATCTGTCAGAATTTGATTAGCCAGATCTAGATTATTAACCTTAAATCCATGAATGCCTAGCGAGTAGTCAATAACATGGTCGGCAATGGGTTGAGTTTGCGCATTAGCAAGCAAATTTGCATCATCTTCGCTTCTTGCCCCTACCAAATCAGCAAGATTATCAAAATTTTTATTAATTTGTCTGACAACAACAGCTTGATTGGAGCTAGTTCTAATCTGACCTTTCATAAAAATTGGATTCAGAAAAGTAGCTGTGATTAGGGCTAATGCCGCAATCAAAAAGATTACGAAAGCAAGCGTTCGTTTATACTGATTGTTTTGCTCATGTCCCATTCGTCGCAAATCAGCTCTTTTGCCTTCAACCATGACGATTCCCCTTTAGCTGAAAATTTCTTTACCTTCGTCAAACATCGTATCAATCGCACGATGAACGACTTCCATATCAGCTGATTCAATAATTTCGTGTCCTTCTTTTAAGGCATGATCGATTTCATCAGAAGAACAATGCAAGAAACTGAACATCAATGCACTAGTTGCGTAGTCAGCCAATGCTTCAGCTGTTAATTGATGCTTCTTACGGTCATGGTACACGCGACCAATACCGCTGGTAACAAAAGCAATCCCAGTTTCAAGCTCTTTTTCATCAACATCGATGCCATCAAACAAATGATTAGATTGAATCCAGTCGTTGAGCATTACGCCCCAGTTATCCAAGGTAGCATTGCTTACGAAAGCTTCTGAGATGATTCTGTCTAACCCTTCATCGTGCATCCCCAAAATAACAATTGTGTAAATAAAGGCCTTGGTTCTAGCGTATGGAGCGCTACTGTTTGCCATGTCGTAATTATTTACTTGTTGACCTAACGTATTAAAAAGATTGCGGATGATATCATTAGTCAACTTGGCTTTATGCGGATAATATGATTGCAACAGGGATTTGGAAATGCCTGATTTTTCTGCAATCATTTGCAAAGAAACATTATCCATTCCATTTTCTCTGATCAGATGGAAAGTATTGCCAAGAATAATTCTCCGTCTTTTCATGTTTTTCCGTCGTGCCATGTCTATTCCTCTAACTTTCTCTTTCTATACAACTTACATCAATTATATCAATCATTGCTATTTATGAATAGTTTTATGGTTTATCTACTCAACTTTTTAACACAAAAAATAATCCTCAATGTTGATGAGGATTATTATATATCAACTTTGGATTATATTTTACTTTAAGCGATTTTGCTCATCAAAAATTTGGTGAATTGAACGGTCATTGTAAACATAATCAATACCACGAGCCAAAAGTTGATCAACAGAGATACGAACCATTCTGTCTGGGTAACGAGTGTGCTTGATAGTATCAGTTACAACGATTTGTTCAATTGGCAATTCGTTAAGTACTTCGGTTGCATTCTTTGAAAGAAGTGCGTGAGTTGCTGCAACGTAAACCTTCTTAGCACCTGCAGCTAAAACTGACTTGGTTGAAGATGAAATGCGTGAACCAGTATCGACCAAATCATCAACAATGATACACTTCTTGTCCTTTACATCCCCAATAATATCGTGAACTTCAGTGTCGTAGCGTGCACCACGTTGGTCAACAATAGCAATTGGAGCATTGAAGTATTGACCAAAGTTACGAGCAAGCTTAGCACCTGAGTGGTCTGGTGAAACAACTACGATATCATCGTCTTCCTTGGTAGCAATACCGTTGTCTAAGAAGTATTGACCAAGAAGTGGAATAGCGTGTAAGTGATCTACAGGAATGTTGTAGAAACCTTGAATTTGTGAAGCGTGCAAATCAACAGTGATCAGACGATCCATACCAGTTAATTGAAGCAAGTTAGCAACAAGCTTGGCAGTGATAGGTTCACGTGAACGTGTCTTGGTGTCTGAACGTGAATATGCTAAGTATGGGGCTACCACGTTAATAGCATGAGCTGATGCACGGTGAAGTGCATCCAACACAATTTCAAGTTCCATGAAGTTTTCGTTAACTGGATCTTGAACAGATTGAATAACGAAAACGTCACAACCTCTGACAGATTCACCGATGTTAACTTGGATTTCACCATCGCTAAAGTGATGAACTGCAGTTTCGATTAGTGGTTGATGCAAAATTGAAGCAATCTTTTCATTTAATGCGGGATTACCACCTAACCCGATCACCTTCATTGGGTGTAATAATTGATGGAGTTCTTCCTTGTTCATAACGACCTCTTCTGAATTCTAAAAATTATATACAGATCTATTATATACAAAAAAACACCTCTTAGAAATAAAAGAGGTGTTTCTTTCTACTTTGATCTACGATACTTAGTGCCACGACCATTGCAAATCTTTACTACATAGCCCTTTTGGATTAATTCTTCTAAGAGATTCAGAACCTTATTTTTACTAAAAGAGGTCTCTTGACTAATGTGAGAACTTGATAACGGTGCACTTTGTAAAATTGAGTATACTTCATTGGCATCTTCTGAAACACCCTGAAGTTCCATTTTAACCACTGGCAAAACAATCTTAATTGAGTTTTCGAAAATCTAAAATTGTGGTTGAGTCTTGCTATCAGCATAAGCAGCAAGAATTCTCTGAATTCCTGTACTAAATTGTTCAATTAAACCTAGTCTAAAGAAAATATTCGCAATAATTGGATTACGTAAAATAGATAATTGACCAGCTAAATATTCTTCTTTACTTAGGCCCTTGGGCAAACCACTTCAATTCGATCATCAAACATTGCGACCTTGATTTGAGCATTAACATCCCAAGTTCGATGAACAATCGCATTAGCAATCGCTTCTCTAAAGGCATTTTCAGGAATTTGCTCATTTTTTCTGCGGTATGCCCCATCGATTACCTCATTTTGATAATATTGTCGATACTTTTGCAATGCATCTTGATAAAGTTTCAATACTGACACCTTTTCTATCTGAGCGCGATCAAGCATTACATTAATGTTGTCACCGAATTTAACTAAGTCAATGCCTCGATAATCATTTTCATCTGCAAATAATGCACCAGCGTTAGTATATTTTCCATTTTTCTCTCTCAAGCCAAGCGTAATCAATAAATTTGGCGTAAGTTTTTCAATACCAATCTTTTTCTGTAAAGCTTTTTCCAAAATAGAAAAGTGTAGATTTGATGCATGAGATGGCAAACTATCGTATGAACAATTTTGTCCTTCTAGAATAAGACGTGATAATTCTAAAGAATCTACTGGTACAGATGCACTATCATTTCTTTTGTAGGCTTTTTTTATATAAATATGGAGGATATAATCCTTGAAAAATTTTCAATGTAATTACATTAGTTTGTTCATCAATATGTAAACGATAATCAACTTGTGGTCTAATTGAATCATTGATTTTATTCTCAATATTCAAACCATGTTTGAACTGGATCTTTTACTCCAACTACAGTTCCATCATCTTTAACACCGAAATTAATTTCTCCATCACCATAATTGGCAAAAGCACTAACTGTTTTTAAAAAGGTATTAGTTATACTTTCTTTAAATTCCAAATTTTTCGTTTCACGCATTAAGTCACCTGCTTTTCTTTTTTCTAAATTATAGTATTTGCGTCCCTTTTTAAAACGTAAATTTCAGATTTTACGTCCAAAAAAAGACGTAAAAAAGGACGCATTTTTTTGCGTCCCTTTTTACGTTTAAAATGAAACGTAAATTCACTTAATACCAGCTTGGTTTGTCGCCTTCAGTACCTGGTTTACCTAAACCGATTGACTTACCAATATCTTCCTTAGGATACTTGATCAAATGGTAAACGTAAGCTGCGACAGATTTACGTGAAACTTCGGTGTCCTTGATTGGCTCGCCTTTTTCACTCTTTTCGTAGTCAACTTCGTTTTTATCGGTCATCCAAGTTGGACGAATAATCGTGTAATCCAAACCCGATTCTTCAATTCTCTTAGCAGCCTTAGCATATTCAGTAATGTAATCGCCTAAAGTTTCCTTATTCCATTCACCGAACTTGCCAGGAACTTCGTCATAAATGCCTAAAGTTGAAATCCAGATCAGTCTCTTTACGTGGGCATTCTGCATTGCTTCAACCGTAGCTTCAGCTTCAAGATCAATATCATCCTTGCCACCTAAGTTAGCATAAACAATATCTTGACCCTTCATTGCCTTTTCAAGTTGAGCAGCATCTGTTGCACTACCTTCAAAAATCGTAGCTTGATTCTTCTTGTCTGCCATACGAGAAGCGTTACGTAAAAACAATGATGTTTGAACGTCTTTATCCGCAAATAAAAACTTTTCTACAATTTGGGCTACTCGTCCGTGAGCACCAAGTACTACAACTTTAACCATAATTTTCTCCTTATTTAATCTAGTCAAAATTCATTATGCATTATTCTATCTACATACTAGACCAAAACGAAAAAATAAGCTAATTTACTTACAAAAATCCTTAATTAAATCAAGCATTTTTAGGCTTCTAACCGCATAACTATTATGTGTTTGGCGGGGCATAATTACTAAGCGCGCATTTGGCATTAATTGACTATACCAACGAACGTGTTCAACTTTTATCCAATCTTTTTCACCGACCACGCACAAAGTTGGTGTCTTGATTTTCTTCAAATCGTCTTCTGAAATAAATGATTCAGTCAATTCAACGCGGCTATCACGATCTAGCTTCAAGAAACGATGAAATCCTTCAGTGAGGTAGTGATATGGGCGAATTCCTGCACCATTTACAAAAACGCCGGCCACGATCATTTTCTTAAAGATATTAGGATGCTGCTTGGCAAGCATCATGGCTACTAAGCCGCCTGCATCAAAGCCAAAGCAGTAACATCCCTCAATGCCAACTTGCTTAATAAAAGCATAAACGTCTTCGACTTCGGTCTGATAGTGTTCCGCAATATCACCTTCACTCAGTCCATGACCACGCATATCTAAAACATAAACTGAGTAGTATAGCGATAATGGGGCCACGATCTTATCGAACATGCCGCCATCTAAATGATGTCCATGAAGAAGAAGCAAAGGTGCACCTTTGCCTAATTTATGGTAATAAAATTCAACACCGTTGACTTTTTCTTTCATAAAACCCTCTCTTATTGAGCGTCGCTGTCGCGCAAAGCTGGATTATCATCCATCTTCTTACGTAGCTTCTCATCTTCACGATCTTTAAGCATGGTCTTGATAATCTTATGCCATACTCGATAATTGCCACGGAAATTATCTGCTACCTTCTTGATGTTAGGTTGGTGAATAATACTGCCTTTTCTTTGCCAGTAGTGGTAGTAAGGCTTTTGCGTGTAATATACACCCTTGCAGACTGAGATGTACTTTACGTTAAAAATTTGATCTTCAAGCAGTGAAATATCACAATCAAATCTTAAGTGGTATTTCTTAATAATTGCCGTCTTATAAGCTTTGTTCCAGCTGTAGCCCTTCATTGGCGAGCCGAAAACATTGGTCAATTTAAGGTAAGTTTCACCGCGTGTTAAAAGACCACCTTCAGGATGACCAACAACATGAGATTTTTTGTCAGGATAATCCATCCAGTAGCCACAAGATACCAGACTGACATCTGGATGTTCTTCAAAAGCTCTGATAAAGAATGCTGTGTAACCTGGATCTACCCAATCATCACCATCATGAAAGGTGACATATGGCGTATCGATATATTTCATACCGACATTACGTGCGTCGGATGGGCCACCATTTTTCTTTTTGATTAATTTGAAGTATGGAAAACGTTTGGCATAGCTCTGTGCTACCTCAGCCGAATTATCTGTTGAGCCATCATCTACCACGATTAACTTAAAACTCTTGTCGACTTGCTTGAGCAGAGCTTCAAAAGCACGTGGCAGGTATTGTGCCGTATTATAGACCGGCATAATGATAGTTAACTTAGGCACTTGTAACATATTGTCCCCCTTTATTGCTCTTAATTATACCATCTTCAAGTTTTAGGTTGAAATTAAGAAAGTTTTAGGAGAAGATTTACATTCCGTTCAAAATTATCTAGTATAATATTTCGTATCAAACAGAATAAACATTCGATAAGAGGAAAAAACATGAAAAAAACTATTAAAATTTTAACAGCCATTTTGTTTAGTGCTGTCGCGACAATCGTAGTTGGTCAAAACAATCGTGTTTTAGCTGACGATGAAACTCCCGTGGTAACACTTGGTACCTCATTAACCGACTCACAAAAAGATGGTACATTAAAGATTTTGACTGCCCCATTAAATGGCGGCAACTACCAAACCATCACTGTTACCGGTTCTGACTTGGTTAGATATTTGAATCCATCTGGTGACAACTTCACTACTTCTTCTGGCGTTTGGTCCAGTGCCATGATTCAAAAGACCAGCAGCGGTAGCGGAATTAACGTTAAGATTTTGGACTATAACGGCAAAAACAACATTACAACCATCACTGCCAACCAATACAAAAACGCGGCTTTAACTGCCGGTATCACAGACGCTAACATTTACGTTACTAGTGCTATTCCAATCGACGGTTCAGGTGCCTTGGCTGGTGTTTATGCTGCATACGCTAAAAACGGCAATGCTTTGAACCAAAAGCAAGTTAATGCAGCTCAAGACGAAATGAATACTTTGAGTGGCATTACTCAAGACAACAAAGATAAAAAAGGCTACTCTGACGCTCAATTGAACAACGCGGTTGCCGGTGCCAAGAGTGAAATGGCTAAGCAAGGTCAAAACATTTCTGACAGCCAAATTCGTGATATTGTAAATAACCAAATCAATATCAATCACTTGGGCAACACCATTAACAACAATCAAAAGAACCAAATTGTTAACCTGTTGATTGAAATCCGTGATTCTGGTGCCCTTAAGAGCAGCAGTTTCAAGGGTCAAGCTTCTAAGCTTTCTAGTCAAATCGAAAATAGTGCTAAGAACATCTTTAACAAGTTCAACACGCCAGAAAATCGCAGCTGGCTACAACAATTGTGGGACAGTATCGTGAACTTCTTCAGCCACATGTTCGGCGGAGTTATTTTAGGCTAAAAAATTAAGGCCATGATTATCAATGATAGTCATGACCTTTTTTAATTACATATGCTCATCCATGTAGCGATTCAATGCGTGATCGACATATTCGTTGCCGCGGTTATTGGCGTGGCCTTTAGTCCATTCAAAGGTGCTGTCAGGGAAGGATTGCAGCAAGCGGTCTAGTTCTTTCCATTCAGGCACATTCTTTAATGGACCTGATGAGCGTTTCCAGCCGCGTTTCTTCCAACCTTGGAGCCAGTGCTGATTAATAGCATTTAAAACGTATTTTGAATCAAGCACAAACAACAAATGCTTTTCGTTAAAGCCAAGCTCAATTAGCTTTTTCAATGCATTGATCAAAGCAGTCTGCTCCATCTTGTTGTTGGTTGCGCCGTATTCGCCACCAGAACCATCTTCAGAGCCGCCATCCCACTCAATTAAGTAGGCCCAGGCAGCCTTATCTGTCTTTTTAACGTGGCCGCCCTTATAAACACCGGTATTTCGGGTACCGCCATCAGTATAAGTAGTCGCAAAATACTCACTAGATTGGGTATTTTGCTTTTTTCTACTCTAAGTCAAGTGTTATCAACGATTTTAAGCAATTTTATTTTGAAATACAGGCCTAATCGGGAAATGGCTCCCGGAGAATCGAGTT
>NZ_LARO01000080.1:0-2795 GCF_000980505.1 Lactobacillus sp. N54.MGS-719 | reverse complement strand
ATTTAACTCGATTCTCCGGGAGCCATTTCCCGATTAGGCCTGTATTTCAAAATAAAATTGCTTAAAATCGTTGATAACACTTGACTTAGAGTAGAAAAAAACAGAATAAAAATATTTAGAAAACTCAATAATATTGAAGTCAAAAGAGTACAGTATCCACTTTGCGCTTCAAATTGAAGTTTCTAAATATTATTCTGTTTTAATAATCGTTAAATTATACATCGTGGATCAGAATAATCGTCGTACTACATTATTTCTGTAGTATATTATTCTCTTCCAATTCGGTGTAAGGCTACACTTATCACTGATCAAATTAAATATCAAGCATTTTTTGATTTTTACGCTTCATCAAATCCGCGTTTAGCAAGTTCATCAGCTTTTT
This sequence comes from Lactobacillus sp. N54.MGS-719, assembly GCF_000980505.1. Lineage (NCBI taxonomy): Bacteria > Bacillati > Bacillota > Bacilli > Lactobacillales > Lactobacillaceae > Lactobacillus > Lactobacillus sp. N54.MGS-719. The sequence goes on along the minus strand of NZ_LARO01000080.1, from coordinate 2,413 downwards.
CATTGTATGGAATCCCTGTATGACCAGGAGACCAATGAAAGTGGACCTCAATTTGGCTTTCAAGATCTTTCATTTGCTTTACAAAGTCTTTAGAAACTTCTTTTTTAGATTCATAAAAGCCGCAGTCCCAAAGCATTAAATTCCAGAAGTCACAATATAAGTCTACTTTTTGTAAACCTAAATCGATTGCAGCTTGCACAGCATTAAGAGCAGCGGTAATTTCACCGTTTACTTGTTTAGCTCCTTTGCCTTTAACATTACCGTGATCCTCGAGGGGGTTAATTTCATCATTTTTCTTATATTTACCATAATATCCCCAACCTGCAGCTTGTTTGCCTGTACCATTTTTGAAGCTACCATCTGTAAAAACGATAACTTGCCCATTTTGCAAATTATTTTCTTTTTCTTCAACATTTTGTCGAACTTTCGCTGGGACATGTTCGATATCTAAATCTCTTAATTTGTTTAAAGCAGCTTCGGCATCTATGCGACTAGTGAATCCACGATAGAATTGACTGCCCTTTGTTTTATCTTGGATATTTTTTCCCCAGGCTCCTTCATATATTTTAGGTTGATAATCAATGCAAATTACCCAAAAATTCTTTCCCGCCATAGTTATTTTTCCTTTCTCGTCAATCTAAAATTTTCTTCTTTTATTTTAACGCGATATGCATTAACCAAATAAAAAAGCTAGCCCATAAGGCTAGCTTCTTATTACAATACTCGCTTAACAATAGTTGGGTTGTAATAACTTGTCATAGTTTGAATTATAGTTCCTTGTTCAGGTGTTGCGGAATTAACATATTGATTATTACCAATATAAATCGCAACGTGATATGGAGCCGTTTCAGAACCCCAGAAGACCAAATCGCCTGCTTGCAATTTATCTAATGGAACAGTCTGACCTACCTTAACTTGATCGTAAGTCGTACGTGGCAAGTTGATTCCGGCCGCATGTTGATAAACATATTGTACTAAGCCAGAGCAATCGAACTTATCTGGTCCAGTTGCACCCCAAACGTAAGGCTTACCCACTTGCTCTTTTGCAAGTGCAACAACAGAAGCGGCCTTGCTTGAGGCTTGGATTGATGAAGTATTGGTCTTCTTATTAGCCGTCGTTTTTTTAACCGTTTCGTTAACGATTTGGTTAGCTTTTTTAACTTTATCTTCCTTAGTCGTTTTCTTCTTTTGCGTAGCCTGTTTTACCTTGTTGGCCAAATTAGCAACTGGCGACTTCTTCTTAGTAGTCTTAGTCGCAGTTTTAACCGGTTCTTCCTCACTGACATCAACGGTGTAACGCGCTTCAATCCATTCACGCGTACCCACCTTGTACCATAGGCTGCCTTTACTATCGACCGCAGTTTCAGCTACGTTCCAAACGGAGCCGTCCTTTGCGCGGTAACCCATGTACTTACCATTTTCATAATTAGTCCAAATATTCAGACTCTTACCTGGCAAGTAGCTAATTTTGACGCGTTTAACAGCAGTAAAATTGGCTGCTCTAACTGTTTTAAGTGATGTTATTGCAGAAACGCCTGTAACGGACAGTGCTGCAGCCGCTCCCAACTTAAACAATTTATGTTTCGACATAATTCAATCCCCTTGGTAGCGAAAAATATCCCACTTTTACTACTTGATAACGTCTTCATTATCACATGTGTAATCAAAAATCGCAAATGTAACCATAGTCAACTACCCTAGACTGAAGTCTAGGGCTTAGTGGCTCGTTAGCTTGCGCTAACCAGAACACCAACTTGCTTAGATACGGACTTGACTTACCAGCAATAGTCTTTTGACTATTGCCGATAGAGGTCGTCTAATTACCAAAGCCTTTTAAGTCCGCGAGTTGCTAACGGACTGCAGCCTTTCTAGGCTGCTTTTTTTATTTTAGGATTCTGCCACTTGCTTAATCCTTTTTCTAAGATGTTCACTGCCGCATTCCAATCACGAATATGGGGCATTCGACAAATTGGACAAGTCCACTCCCGATCCTTAAGGGTTAATTTCTTATAACCATTTTGGCCCATAATACTGCCACAAGCATGACAGCGTTGAGTAGTATATTTAGGATCAATTGTTAGAAATTCTTTACCATATAGATCTGCCTTATAAGCCAGCATATTCAGGAAACTACGCCAGCCGACATCAGAAATTGATTGCGACAAGGCATGATTCTTTAACAGGTTTCTGTTTCTTAATTCCTCGGCAACTACTAAATCGTGGTTTTTGATTAGTGCAGTTGAGAGTACTTGTAAAAAGTCATTACGCTGTCTTCTGATCTTATCGTGCAGTTTAGCGACTATTAGACGCTGTTTTTGATAGTTTTTTGCTAGCCACAAATTGCGTCCTTCTTTTTTTGCCCGGCGCTGCCTGCGAGACAAGACACGTTGGGCATGGGCCAGCTTCTTTTTGG
>NZ_LARO01000078.1:0-2926 GCF_000980505.1 Lactobacillus sp. N54.MGS-719 | reverse complement strand
TTACGTTGATACTGATGACGACATTCGTTTTATCCGTCGTCTTGAACGTGACATGAAGGAACGTGGTCGTTCACTTGATTCAGTTATCAACCAATACTTGGGCACAGTTAAGCCAATGTACAACCAATTTATTGAACCAACTAAGCGTTACGCCGACATCATCGTTCCTGAAGGTGGAGAAAACGACGTAGCTATCGATATGTTAACTACAAAGATTCAATCAGTTTTGAATCAATAGAAAATAAACATACTAACCTAGTGTTGGATCATGAATCGACGGATTCATGATCTGGCACTTTTTATTTTGTCTAAAATAAAAGGTGAAGATAAAGCGAATAAAGTCTTGCGTTTTTTAGACACTTGATGTCGGAAAATAAACGGACTGCTTTACCGCCTATTTACAAGTCTTTTCGAAGTATGTAGGCACTTAGATGCCGTGTTTAGAAAATTGGAATCAAATGGGTTGATAAAGCTGTTTATCTTTATTCGGAGATTAGAATTATAAGTCAAAATATTATCTTTGGTATTGATGTTAGCAGTAGATCGTCTACTGTTTGTGTTGTCATTGATCGAGTAAAGCAGGGCAATCCCTTTACTATTTCTAATGATTCATTTGGTTATCAAGAACTATTGGATCATTTAAACCAATACTTAATAACCCCTTTAGTGGTTTTTGAAGCCACTGGCGTATATTCATTGAGTTTACAGGCATTTTTAGAAGATCACCGAATTAAATATTTAAGACTTAACCCTTTGCAAGCTAAGAAACTAATGGATAACAATCTAAGACATAATAAAACTGACAAGCTTGATGCTTATCATTTAGCCTTGATTCAATTTAGCTCACCACAAAAACTTCAAGCACCTCAACCGAGGGAATATCACGAACTTCAAGCTGCCAGCCGTTATTATGAAGAGCTTACCAGAGCTTTGATCGTTAATAAGAATCAACTTCACCGCAACTTGCAATCAACTTTTCCTCAAATAGAGCACATACTGTCCAACCCTTCTGGAAAAATTTACTGGACCATTGTTAGCTTGTTTCCGCATGCTCAATATGTCCTGGATATGAATGAAGATCAAGTCAAGCAAAGATTATTGTCTATATCAGGTATTGGTCGTCAAAGAGCACAGTATCTTACTGCTAGACTATATGCTTTCGCTAGACAAGCTTATCCTTACGATAGAAAAGATGGCATTACGGTGAGAGCTATTCAACGCACTATCTCTAATCTGTTGTCTTTAAGCAATGAAAGAGATCAGGTTATTAATTATATGGAAAAGCTGACTAAGGTTGTTAATGCACGCGCGTTAACGATTTATTTAAGTATCCCTGGAATTGCTAGAACTACTGCCTTAAGATTAATCGCAAAACTTGGGGACTTAAGACGTTTCAATACTTCAGCTCAAATTGATGCCTTTGTTGGTATGATCCAGGCCGTTCTCAATCTGGTGACAAAGATAGTCGTCTGGGTATTACCAAACATGGTAATCACATAGCCAGAAAGATACTGTATCGCGTTATTACTCAAATGGAGACAGTAAAAACCACTTGTCCTTGTCATATTACTGATTATTACGATAAGAAAAAGCAATCTTCTCATAGCCGAGGCTACAAAAAGATTGCCATTGCATCCGTGCATAAACTAATACGCACGCTATTTGCTTTAATAAAGCATAATCAATTATATGACTACAACATAGCCACTCAAAACCAAAGACTTTAGTTGAAATCAAATAATCATCTTTAGTATAGCAACCTATGAAGAAACTACAATACTCATAGGTTCATTTATGTAACTTTCTAATATTACAATATTTTCTATTTTGACTAATCTAACTCTATTCGTACCAATATTCTAATTAAATAGAGTATAAATTAATTAAGAAAATTACTGATAATACTTGATTTTAGGTAGAAAAAATAGCATGGGAAAATTGCCCATGCTATTTTTGCACTTTCAATTATTTCTTTTCATCATCCAAAATTCTGTTGTGCTTCTTGGCAAATAAGACCAGAAGCAAGACACTAGCAATGACATAAATGACAGTTGCAATGTAGTAAGCATTAGCATAGCCATTTGGTGTATTGAACAAGTAGAATTCAGTGAACAAACCATCGATGACACCCACAATGACATAGGCGATCATGATGGACATCAAAGCATTAAAAATGTTTAAACCAGAAATCAAATGTGGTGCGACAATTTTATAATATGACAAAGCCGCATCATTAGTAATACCAGTAACCGCACCTAAAATGCCATAAATCCACAAATAAATAATGACATTATGCTTATAACGCGGATTCCAATTCTTAATGGCCTCCGCTTCAGCTTCTTTTTCTTCCTTCGATCGTTTCATATAAATCCCCTTCTTTATGAAAACGCATACATCCTATAATCCATTCTAGCATAGATATGATCATATAAAAGTGTGTATATGTCAAAAAGGGATTGATTATAGTTATTTTGTCTTGGGCTTAAGTGCCTTATCAAACAAGTTGGTAATCAATTTAACCAAAACGCCATCAAATAATAAAGCAGAAATCATACTGGTAATAAACATCAAAATTTGCAAGCTTGGACGGTAGTGGCTCCAGCCAAAGATGAAATATGATGGGATAAAACCACCGAGGTTGGCAAAAAAAGCACCGGTTAAAACGCTACCCCAAGAAAATCTTTCATAGCGGGACTTTTTAGGGAAAAAGCCGATCTCATTAGTAGCACCTTGGATCAAACCTTCTAAAATAGTAAGCGCGCCCCATTGTCCGCCAATTGCCATTTCTACTGTTGCAGCAATTAATTCGCCAATCGTACCGGAACCTACTGTGGGCACAAAGTACATTGCAAGCGGTGCTGCCATGTACCAAAGACCCGTGAAGATATTATCCACAACTGGTGCATAACCCGTTGGCAAAAAACTC
>NZ_LARO01000077.1:0-2960 GCF_000980505.1 Lactobacillus sp. N54.MGS-719 | reverse complement strand
GTCACGGCATTGGCTTCATCTCCACTTTACATAGTAAAAGAAAAAGTGTTGAACGACTACTCCGTCGAGTAATCATCCAACACTAGATTAGTATGTTTTGTATGATGAATTATCTAAGTTAGATATAATTCTGGGAGAGTTGAAGAATAGTGAAATAAGTGATCAAGCATTATCCGATATAGTAAATATGTATAAATACTTAATTGAAAATAAAACTATGCTTTCAGTTGAGGTGAAAAGTTTATTACGTGATATTATGAAAAGATCTACATTGGGTTTTGCCACTGAGAATAATCAAAAAAGAAAAGACTTAATGCTAGAAATAAAAAAAGACTTTAGTAAAATTTCTGATAGAACTATAACGTCAACTAAATTTTAAGCTAAAAGTTTATATTTGATCTGATATAATAATTAAGAACCTAATTTTAAGATTGTTGTTAAAACAATTTTTAAAATTATGGTCGCATTTATATGAGTGCGTGGATTGAAATCAATATATGCTTTCTGTTATTCCTTTTAAAGCTAATTGTAGGCTAATCAGAAAGGTTAATATTTAAAGGCTCCATAAAAGTGGAGCTTTTTTCTTTTCGATTAAACTTCCTATTAAAAGATTACCCTTGAAACTGGTAAAATAGATAAGTAAGTATAGAGAACAATTTTTATAAAGGGGGAATAAAATGGCAGATAAAAAATTACTTCTAATCGATGGTAACTCTGTAGCTTTCAGAGCCTTTTACGCTCTTTATCGTCAACTAGAATCTTTCAAGAGTCCAGAGGGCCTGCACACTAATGCCATTTATGCTTTTAAGAATATGCTTGATGTCCTTTTGAAGGACGTTGAGCCAACCCATATTTTGGTAGCTTTTGATGCAGGAAAAGTCACTTTTAGAACAAACATGTATGGAGAATATAAAGGCGGACGTATGAAAACTCCAGAAGAGCTTCTCGAGCAAATGCCTTATATTCAAGAAATGCTTCATGACTTGGGTATTAAAACTTATGAATTGAAGAATTACGAAGCAGATGACATTATTGGTACTTTTGTCGATAAAGGTGAGAAGAACGGCTTTACTACTACTGTCGTGACTGGTGACCGTGACTTGACTCAACTAGCTTCTCCAAGCACTACTGTTGAAGTAACCAAATCAGGAGTTTCTCAACTTGAAGCCTACACACCTGAACATATGAAGGAAGTTAACGGCGTCACTCCAACTGAATTCATTGATATGAAGGCTTTGATGGGGGATAATTCCGATAACTATCCTGGTGTTACAAAAGTTGGTCCTAAGACTGCATCACGTTTGATTCAAGAATATGGCTCCGTTGAAGGTATTTACGATCATATCGACGAAATGAAGAAGTCCAAGTTAAAGGAAAATTTGATCAACGATAAAGACAAGGCCTTTTTAGCTAAGAAACTTGCCACGATTGACCGTGATTCACCGGTAACTCTAGATATCGATGATATAAAACGTCAGCCAGTTGATTATGAAAAGCTGCGTCAATTCTATGAAAAGATGAACTTCCGTAAGTTCTTAGCTGACCTAAATGCTTCAGGTGCTGGTCAAGATGGTGCCGAAGTTGAAAAAGTAGAATACACTGTTTTAAACGATGACAAAGTTAAAGATGTTAAAGCCACTGAAAAAGACACTGTTGAATTTTATCTAGAAATGCTTGGTGCCAACTATCACCTAGCTCCTTTTGTTGGCTTCAGTTTGAAGATCAATGACAAGATCTACGTTTCAAGAGACGTTGAATTGCTTGAAGAAGATAATATCAAGCACATCTTAGAAGACGAAAAGATTCAGAAGAACGTCTTTGACCTAAAGAGAACAATGGTTGCTGCACATCGTTTGGGCATTCACACTCACGGCCTTGATTATGATATGCTTTTAGCCTCATATCTAGTTAATAATGAAAACAACTCTAATGATCTTGGTGAAATTGCTCACCTTTATGGTGATTACTCCGTTAAGACTGACCTCGAAGTTTATGGCAAAGGTAAGAGTGAGCACATCCCTGATGACGATGATGAATTATTCAACCACTTAGCTTCCAAGGTCAACGCCATTGAATCACTCAAGAAGACTCTGCTTGAAAAGCTCAAAGGCCACGAACAAGATGCCTTGTTTGATACGATCGAAATCCCAACCGCGCGCGTTTTAGCCAGAATGGAAATGAACGGGATGAAGGTTGAAGCAAGTACTTTAATTCAACTGCAAAATGAATTTGCCGTTAAATTGAAGGAACTCGAAGACAAGATTTATGACCAAGCCGGTGAAAAGTTCAACTTGAATTCACCTAAGCAACTAGGTCACATTTTGTTTGAAAAGCTTGGTTTGCCAGTCATCAAAAAGACCAAGACTGGTTACTCAACTTCAGTTGAAGTCTTGGATCAATTAAAGACGCAAAGTCCAATCGTTAGTGAAATTTTGGATTACCGTCAAATTGCCAAGATTCAATCTACCTATGTAAAGGGTCTGCTTGATGTTATCCAACCAGATGGTCGCGTGCACACACGTTACTTGCAGACTTTGACTGCAACTGGTCGTCTTTCCAGTGTGGATCCTAACTTGCAAAACATCCCTACCCGCACCGAAGAAGGAAAGCAAATCAGAAAGGCCTTCGTGCCAAGTGAACCAGACGGCTACATCTTCTCTTGCGACTACTCACAAGTTGAACTTCGTGTTTTAGCTCACGTTTCGGGCGATCAAAACATGCAAGAAGCCTTCAAGACCGGTTATGATATTCACTCACATACCGCGATGAAGATTTTCCACTTGGATTCACCTGATCAAGTAACGCCACTGATGCGTCGCCACGCTAAAGCCGTTAACTTCGGTATTGTTTACGGTATTTCTGATTACGGTTTGTCCAAGAACTTAGGCATTTCTAGAAAACGTGCCCAAGAATTTATCGACAACTACTTCGAACAATATCCTCAAATCAAGGATTACATG
>NZ_LARO01000076.1:0-2992 GCF_000980505.1 Lactobacillus sp. N54.MGS-719 | reverse complement strand
GTTCAAACCAATCATACGAGAAAGGAACTCCTTTTTCTAATGTTTAAAGAAATAAATTTAAGGAATCATTCATCCTTACACAAACTATTTTACAGTCTCTAAATGGTTGCTCATGTGTCCCCACTGTAACAAAAATCATTTTTTCATCTCCAAGCTAATATAATTGTAGATTTTATTAATGATATTTTTATCTATTCGTTCATCAAATTTTCTTGCAAAGAATGCACTAGTAGTAACTAATTTATCAAAATCACTTATTTGCCAAACATACGGATGAGCTGAATTTTTATTCCATCTTATTTTACGTTTGTTTGTATCAGCTAATCTTTTGACAAATAAAGAAGAAGTTGCAATGGTACTTTGAATAAAAATCTCATCAACTAGCCAACTTCTACAGTAATTATGATAAATTTCATCTTTTTTATCTAAAATATATTTAACACTATCATATGGCAAACTAAACCATTGTGATCCATACCTTAAGATAATATGATTTTTTCTAACTAAGTCGATTCCTATTGTTTCTTGTAATTGAGCATACACTTTATTTAGAAACCTTGCTAAATATTGCACAACAACGTGTTTATCACGCACATAATCTATCAAAATGTGTTTAACAGAAACTCTTTGGTATACTTTTTTATCCCACTTATTAGAATTTGATAATTTTCTAAATTCTATAAACAACTTATCTGATTTATCAAAATAAGAAATCAAATCAGATACAGGTTTCATTAATAGATCTTGTCCACTTATTAAATGAAAATATGAGTATTGCGAATATTTTGATGCTGCTTCTAACAATAATAATTCAACTTTAACTTGTGAAAAGCTTGCCCAATATACACTAAGTCGCGGTTTAACATAAATTATCGTGGAATATTTGACAAGCGATTTATAGAAGTTGTATTTAAAATCGGAGCATTTTTTATCTACATGTATAAAAATATCAATATACGGAGAATCTAATAATTGTAGGTTCTTCTCTAATACATAGGTATTCTTATGTACAATTATTAAGACAGCTTGTTTTAACATTAAAAAATACTTCCCAAATTAATAGCCTTAGGATAAACTTTCTTCATTTCTTCCCATTCAACAATAAAACAATCAGTAATTGGATAAACGAGTTTGCCAGTTAAAGTTGGCTTGTCATAACGGTCAAAAACCTCAATATAGACTGTTTTAGCACCCATCAATTTACCAATATAAAAAAATGGAACTGCTACTGCAGCTCCACTAGAAATAATAACATCAGGACGTTCTTTACGGAGTACTTTAATAGCTAAGAAAGTATTTTTAATTAGATTCTTCAGATTACGATTAGTGGGATAATGACACCCATACATCTTCTCATCTTTAAGTTTGCTTCGAGCATCTTCCTTGTCAAAAGTTACCCAAAACCGATCTTTATTTTGCCAAAAAGGTTTTAACATGTATAAATGCGTTAAGTGTCCACCACTAGACCCAACTAAACAAACTTTCATAAAAGATGTACTCCTTAATATGCTCCATTAGTATGAATAACCACCCCAATAGTCTTAATAATCAACTTTAAATCTTCCAATATTCCAGAATGGTTGATATACACGATATCAAGCCAAACCATTTCATCAAAGTCAGCTTCATTACGCTTGGTAACTTGCCATAACCCTGTGCAACCCGGCATGACAAGCAATCTTTGCTTGTCATAATCGGTATACTCTTCTACTTCTGATGGTAGAGGCGGACGTGGTCCAACAAGAGACATGTCACCGATTAACACATTCCAGAGCTGTGGCAACTCATCAAGACTATATTTTCTAATAGTATGCCCAATCTTAGTAATTCTTGGATCATCCTTAATCTTGAACATTGCACCTTCAATTTCGTTTTGATCTTCCAGTTGATCGATCATCTGATCGGCATTAACCACCATGGAACGAAATTTCCACATTTTGAATGGCTTTTCATTCTTTCCAATTCGTTCTTGTGAATAGAATGCTGGTCCACCGTCTTCATGTCTTATTTTATTTGTACCTTCTTTAGAAGTATTAATATTATTATTTTGAGATACATTTTCTTCAGATTTTGAATTTACATCTTCAACTGGAGTAGTACTTTCAGCTTCTTCTGTTTGAATTGGTTGCTCAGTATTAACAGATGTTTCTGGATCTGTTTTTTCTTGAGTAGATACATCTGTATCAGTTTGCACAGTAGTTGTAGTACTATCCATCAGTATTTTCAGAGTAATTAGCTGAAACTTCAGTATTATCAGTAGTTAAAGTGTCTGCTGTATTATTTTCTACAGGAACACTTTCTTCTACTACTGAAGTTGTATCATCAGTCATTTAATTTTGAATTGCTTCAGAGGCTGCTGAGACAATTGGCGCACTAGGACCAGCTAGTATGCCGAAACTTAATAACACTGCAACAGCACCCTTAGCCAATTTGCGAATAGCAAATTGCGTTTTTTTGTCTTGAACATTTTTAGTACCTCCGTAGCACATAATTAATATATTATTTTTCCTTTTTTGTATACATTATATGACATAGTGTCACTTATGAAAATAAAAATAAAAGCACTTTAAAAAAACTTAACAAATAAAAAATTATGGTACTAACGCAAATCAAAAAAATGTCAATCCTTGTATTTAATTTTGAGTCCACTATACTAGATAACGATGCTTTTTAAATAACGGCTGCTTAGAAGGCTTCAATCGCAAGATCAAGCAAATTGAACGAACTGCTTTCGGCTACTCCAACTTCACCAATCTTCTAACTCGAATCAGATTGGAAGAAAACAAGATAAAGCAAAAAGTGTCTGGGAAAAAAGTCCATTTTTAGCTAATTTTAGACTTTTACTCAAAAGAAAAATCCTATTAAATCAAGGTTTATTAATACCAAGATTTAGTGGTTCTATGATAAATCCTGTTGATAGATTTCTATGATATTCTATCAATAGGATTTTTTGCATTAAAAAAGAGGCACAAGCCTCACTGCATAATGTCCT
>NZ_LARO01000079.1:0-3001 GCF_000980505.1 Lactobacillus sp. N54.MGS-719 | reverse complement strand
TTTTTTGAGAAATTCTATTAAAAATCTCCCATGCCAATTGCCCCATAGTTTTTCCATAATTTTTTCCTTCTACTACAGAAGCCCCTGCACCCAATAGTAATACTATATGATCATAAGAAGTATTCCTAGACTTGCCCAAAAAGTCATTTACTTTTCCCTTTAAAAACTCGTAGAATTCTCTTTTATAGTCTCTAGTTTTCTCATCTTTAGTATTATTGGCATCATTATCAATATACTTTTCACAAAATTCTTTGAAAGTCTCATTACTTGGTTGTAAAGATCTATCGGTTAACTGCAAATAATAAGGAAGATTTTGAGCATCCCTATAATAATTAATATTATTCATTACTTATTCTCCGAAACTATATTACTTATTTTTATGATGCTCACAATCTTTAGCATCAAATATCCATATCAAACAAAAAACTCCAATAACCTCTGAATGGAGATTATTGGAGCTGCATTTTAACAAACACCCAAATTATAGCAATATTACATATTTCATAGCAATATTTAAATAGCTGTATAATTTTCACTGTTGATGACTTATCTCTTTGATAAGCTGTTAATAGTACCTATAACCAGTATTATTATGAAAAACGCCATTTTGGCTAAAAAAGCTATCGTTTACTCGCATCAATTATTGATAAGCTTTTACATTTAAATAACAAATTCTTCCTATATATGAATATAAATAAGTTATGCCATTAAAATTTATAACACTTCCACGTATTTATCAGCATAATAGCAGCACTTTGTATTTAATTTAGCATCGGTTTTAAATAACATAATTCATAATCAATTTAAAGTATGAATCTTTATAGACATTTGCTACAATACATCTTGTAGCAATGAAGTACCTATTCTATAGAAACAGGTGATGCTTATGAAAAGCGTGACAAGTCTACAGAAAGGAAATACTTCGAAAAGATGTTGCAATTAATATACGTATTAACTATTGTATTTGCAGCTTTAGTCTACTTGATGTGGCAGTTGAATCGGCTCATTAAAGAATTGAGAAAAACAATTGACGCATTAACAGATCTAATCAAATCTGCAAACAAGTTAAAAAAGCAACTGAAGAAATTTTTAAAGCGTAAAAAATAAAAGTTTACTATTGACCGCCAAGAAAATAGTAAACTTCCAAATAATGTGAAATACTCCATTGTTACAAAATGGTATTAGAGACATACAGTATGTATGTCTCTTTTTTCATGAAGTATTATATCATAATGCGTAAATTTTTATTCATTTTGAATAAGTTCTTATCGTCTTCAAAGATATTAAATCTAATCTTCGCTAATCCTATCAAGAATAAAACGACGATAATAATTCCAAATATTACCATCAGGAATGCCATAAGTATGAAGAATGTAAATATGAGCTAACCCTTTTTATATGTTAACTAATCTCGAGTATCAACAAGGCTAGAATTTTTCATTAGCGCTCAATCTTGACTATCCTCTTTTGCTCTAACTTCCTATAAAAACGAGAAAAGCATCACACACATAAGTGCATGATGCTTAAAACCTGAATCAACTTAGCACGAAACCTTGTTGACCAACGTCATTAGCGCTGATTCCTTATATCTTTATTATACATAATTTCTGCCGTCAGCTTCCTACAGATCTGGTAGCGTTACTATGGGATGCAGCGTGAAGTTATTCTGCTTCATAGCATTTGGCACATCTTGAGGCGAAGTATTACTCCACACAATAGCGTTACGTAATACCGTATCTTTCATTTTCGCTTGTATTTCATCAAGAGTATCCTTATTAGCCTTGGCATATTCGACTAAAGCTAATTGATAAAGAGCAATGAGCTGTGCTACGTATGCATTAGTATGCTTCATAAATGATAAATTATTGGCATCTTCCAGTATGAATCGGCAATATTTGCTTTAGCAAATTCTTTCTTAAAATCTTTAAAAGATCTATATTTAATACAAGAACAGTATTTGCCTTACTCCTATCATAAAAAGCATCCGTCAAAGAACACTTTGAATAAAATAATTTTAAGTAATATAATTATTTCATTTTATTACCTGTTACACAAGAAATAAAATGTTTTCCAAATGTAGTAGTTCTCAGGCATCCCTTTCTAAGTTGAACTTCTTCATTCTCCTTTAAATTTGACATAGGATATTTAGCTTTTAAAGTATTTTCCATAATTTTGTAATTGGTTTGATAAGCATCAGCTAAAAACCACTCATTTCTAGTTACTGATATTATTTTTAATGCATCTAGTGTATCTACTGAATCTGGCATACTAAATACTGCACTATCAATGGTAGACATCCAAAGATCAGAAATTGGTTTTGAACTTCCATCTTTTTTATACATTACTATCAAATCTCCACATACCATTTGAAAATTTGGTTGCTTAGCAATTATATTTATCAACTGAGCATCTTCAGGGCCTAATTCAGCTAATGCTGTTGAAAATCTTGGTGTAATAAATTTATTAACTCTATTATCTATGGTAGAAGCTATAAGATTGGCAAAAGCTTCTTGCAATTCTTCTTCATTTATTTGATATTTAGAATCTTCCAATGCTTTAAATACTAGATTTAATTTACTAGCATCTCTATTTTCGACTGGGATATCATCTGTCTTTTGTTTTATCTTGTCACTATACTCCTTTAGCTTTTGTTCAGTATATATACCTAATTTATGTAATGGGAAAAATATAAGATCGCACAAACCTCCCACTGCTGTTCCAATCGACTTAGCAGCCGGATTTAATAAAGCTTCTAAAGTAGACTCTGGTAAAACATCTTTTAAATCATGTAATGGTCCTAAATCCAAAGTTATCCCTCACTTTCACATTTAATTATTCATTATCAATTTTATTTACACTAATAATTATAATCTGAGACTTAAAGGTGTTATAAGGTAATTGAAAATTATTTTTGAACTATATACTATCTCATTTGTAAGCGTCATATAACCGAGTATCTTTTTTAGTCCGTATTTTTCAGGTATTCTAATCTCATCAATTT
>NZ_LARO01000075.1:0-3195 GCF_000980505.1 Lactobacillus sp. N54.MGS-719 | reverse complement strand
GTCACGGCATTGGCTTCATCTCCACTTTACATAGTAAAAGAAAAAGTGTTGAACGACTACTCCGTCGAGTAATCATCCAACACTAGATTAGTATGTTTTGTTATAGATTATTTGGCAGAATACTTGAAAGACAGTATAATGGTGTCTGTATAAAATTGTTTTTATGGGAGTAATTATTCAATGAAAATGCAAATGGCGGAAATTGCCAAGGCTTTAAATACAACTTGTGAAGGCGACGATCAAACAGTTATTACTTCTGTTGCCTTTGACTCCAGAAAGATCACAAATGGTGGTTTGTTTGTACCACTTGAAGGTGAACGTGACGGACATGATTTCGTAGCTGGTGCTATTAGTAATGGTGCTTCTGCTACGCTTTGGAAGAAGGGACACCCTAACAAACCAGAGAATATTGCGGTAATCGAAGTAGATGATCCACTTAGCGCAATGCAAGATTTGGCACGCTACTACTTACGCAAGGTTAACCCAACTGTAGTTGGTATTACTGGTTCAAATGGTAAGACTACTACTAAAGACATGGTAGCTGCCGTTTTGTCCAAGCGTTTTAACGTTCATAAGACACAAGCCAACTTTAATAACGAGATTGGTGTGCCAATGACCATTCTTGAAATGAAGCCAAATACTGAAATTTTGGTACTTGAAATGGGTATGGACAGACCTGGTCAATTACACCACTTAAGTGAATTGACTCATCCTGATGTAGCCGTAATCACTATGATTGGTGAAGCTCACATCGAATTCTTTGGTACACGTGACAAGATTGCCGATGCCAAGATGGAAATTACCGACTTCTTGCGTGAAGACGGTGAATTTATCTTCAACGGTGATGAACCATTGTTACAAGAACGTGCTAAGAAGCTTGATCAAGTTAAGGCTACCTTTGGCTTCAGGGATGAAGATACAGTTCACGCTACTGGCTTTAAGAGCTACATGCACCATGCTACTTTCACTATTAACGATTCAGAGCAAAAGTTCTCAATCCCAATGATTGGTAAGCACAACGTTTCAAACGCTATGGCTGCAATTAGTGTTGGTCGTCACTTTGGCGAAAGCGATGAAGAAATTGCCTCATCACTTTCTAACTTCAAGCCAACTGCTAACAGAATGGAGTGGGAAAAGGGCGATGCCGGCGAAGCAATTATGAGCGACGTTTATAACTCTAACCCAACTGCTGTTAGAGCCGTTGTTACTAGCTTTGGTCAAGTTGAAGTTAAAGACGACGGTTGTAGAATTGCCGTCTTGGGCGATATGCTTGAATTAGGTAAGAACTCTCCTGCACTTCACGCTGGTTTAAGTGATACTTTGGATCCACAAATCATCAATGAAGTATATTTGTACGGCCCTGAAATGAAAAACTTGTACGATGCATTGAAAGACAAGTATAAGCCAGAACATTTGCATTATTATACACAAGATCAAATGGATCGTATGATCGACGATCTTAAAAATGATATTAAGCCGGACGACATTGTTGTATTAAAGGGTTCACACGGGATGCACCTTGAAAATGTCTTAGCCCGACTAAGATAGGAGAATAAATTTTTTGAAATTTTCAGAATTAGGATTAAACGATGCGCTTCTTAAGGCAATTAAACGCTCAGGCTTTGAAGAAGCAACTCCAATCCAGGAACAAACTATTCCACTTGCTTTAGCGGGCAAGGATGTAATTGGTCAAGCGCAAACTGGTACAGGTAAGACTGCTGCTTTTGGTTTGCCAATTTTACAAACTATTGATAAAAAAGAAAAAGCAATTCAAGCGATCATTATTGAACCAACGCGTGAATTGGCTATTCAGACTCAAGAGGAATTATTCCGTCTAGGTCGTGATGAACATGCCCACGTACAAGTAGTTTATGGTGGAGCTGATATTGGTCGTCAAATTCGTTCTTTAAAGCACCATGTACCATCAATTTTAGTAGGTACTCCAGGACGTTTATTGGATCACTTAAAGCGTGGCACAATCAATTTGGACAAAGTTAAGGCTGTTGTTCTAGATGAAGCAGACGAAATGCTTGATATGGGCTTTATTCAAGATATTGAAAGCATTTTGAAGTATGCCAAGAACCGCAAGCAAACTTTGCTCTTTAGTGCAACGATGCCTAAGCCAATCTTACGTATTGGCGAAAAGTTCATGAACCATCCTAAAATTGTTCAAATTAAGGCTAAGGAATTAACTGCAGACTTAATCGATCAATACTTTGTTCGTGCCAAAGAATCAGAAAAATTCGACATTATGTGTCGTTTAATCGATGTTCAAGGTCCAGACTTGGCTTTGGTCTTTGGTCGTACTAAACGCCGCGTAGATGAGCTGACACGTGGCTTGCAAGCTCGTGGCTATAATGCAGCCGGTATTCACGGTGACTTGTCACAAGCTCGCAGAATGGCCGTCTTGAAGCGATTCCGTGAAGGTAAGCTTGATATTTTGGTAGCCACTGATGTCGCTGCTCGTGGACTTGACATTTCAGGTGTTACTCACGTTTATAACTACGATATTCCGCAAGATCCAGATTCTTACGTTCACCGTATTGGTAGAACTGGTCGTGCCGGTCAAAACGGAATTTCAGTAACTTTTGTAACGCCAAATGAAATTGGCTACATGAGAACCATCGAACAATTAACCCAGAAGAAGATGTCACCACTTCGTCCACCTACAGATGCGCAAGCTTTCCGTGGTCAATTGAAGCAAGCTGAAGCTGAAATCGAAGATTTGATGAATGGTGATTTGGGCAAGTACACGCAAGAAGCTAGTGAACTGCTTGATAACTACTCAGCACTTGATTTGGTTGCAGCCTTCTTGAAGAATCTTTCTAAAGATTCTACTGACGTTAAGGTTAAGATCACCCCAGAAAAGCCACTTCCATACAAGGGAGATGGTCGTCACCACCGTGGCGGTCGCGGCAAGGGACGCAACAATCGTGGACATGGCAATGGTAATTATCACCGTCGCAACAACCACAACTATCGTCATAATGGCAATCGTGGTAAGCGCGGTCGTGGCAATGGTCATGAATTTATTATCAAGAATAAAAAAGATTAATTTTTATCCTAAAAAAGAAGTTGTTATTCTGACAACTTCTTTTTTCTACTCTAAGTCAAGTGTTATCAACGATTTTAAGCAATTTTATTTTGAAATACAGGCCTAATCGGGAAATGGCTCCCGGAGAATCGAGTTAAATA
>NZ_LARO01000008.1:0-50187 GCF_000980505.1 Lactobacillus sp. N54.MGS-719 | reverse complement strand
TAATGACTTTTTACAAGTACTCTCAACTGCACTAATCAAAAACCACGATTTAGTAGTTGCCGAGGAATTAAGAAACAGAAACCTGTTAAAGAATCATGCTTTGTCGCAATCAATTTCTGATGTCGGCTGGCGTAGTTTCCTGAATATGCTGGCTTATAAGGCAGATCTATATGGTAAAGAATTTCTAACAATTGATCCTAAATATACTACTCAACGCTGTCATGCTTGTGGCAGTATTATGGGCCAAAATGGTTATAAGAAATTAACCCTTAAGGATCGGGAGTGGACTTGTCCAATTTGTCGAATGCCCCATATTCGTGATTGGAATGCGGCAGTGAACATCTTAGAAAAAGGATTAAGCAAGTGGCAAAATCCTAAAATAAAAAAAGCAGCCTAGAAAGGCTGCAGTCCGTTAGCAACTCGCGGACTTAAAAGGCTTTGGTAATTAGACGACCTCTATCGGCAATAGTCAAAAGACTATTGCTGGTAAGTCAAGTCCGTATCTAAGCAAGTTGGTGTTCTGGTTAGCGCAAGCTAACGAGCCACTAAGCCCTAGACTTCAGTCTAGGGTAGTTGACGAATAAAGAATCGATACATGAAATGTTTTCTTTATTTAAAAATTTGAAAATTATAACTTTTTATCCAGATGGAAGCTATATTTATAAATAAATATCGTAAATTCTGAGAAATTGAATCGATATTAAAAAGCCAGGTCCTTAGTGGATCTGGCTTTTTAATATACTCAAATTTCTTCATTAAGCTAATGAATCCCATGCTGGTAAGTCAGTGATTGGGCCTTCAGCTAATTCCTTTTGCTTGTCAGTTAAGTACTTCTTGTGAACAACAACTTCGTATACGTAGTCGTTGAACCATTCGTTGTTCATTACGTAGAAGCCCTTTGAACCTGACTTGTCACCCCATGAGTTTTCAACTTTCCATTGACGAACTTCGCCGTTGTCTTCATCAACACCAACTAAAGTCATAGCGTGTGAAACTTGGCCGACACCAGTTCTTAATCTGTCAGCCTTTGACATCTTGAAGTCAACGCCAAACAAGTCATCTAACTTGTAAAGGTTAGTGTCAAGGTAACCAGTCTTACGGTCCATTTGACGAAGAACATCGTTACCGAACCAAACAGCTTCGCCATCCTTTAATTGAGCGATAGCGGCTGAAGATAAGTATTCCATTGGTACGTTCAAAAGCTTGATTCTGATTGAGCCTTCGATATTGTCTTCTGCTGGAAGACCGTACAACTTGTTGTATTCGTGGTCAGGTGCGTTAGTTAAAACAACGTAGTCGTCAAAGTCAACGTCGCCTAAGTACTTGTGCAAGAATTCAAGTGGAGTTAAATTCTTGTCCAAGTGGTACTTCTTGTCGTCGTCACGGTATTCAAGATCAAAAGTCTTAGGTGGTTCACCAACGGCAATAGCAGTCATTTGGTAAACTTCGCTCAAGAACTTTTCACGAGTCTTTGCGATTTCGTCGTCCTTGCCGTATTGCTTAAGGTGACGAAGAACCAAAGCATCCTTCTTAAGCTTGTCACCAAGTGCAGTAGCGAAGCCAGTAGTGTCATTAGTGTTGAAAGTTTCAGGCATTGCGTATGAAGGAACGACACCATACTTTTCAACTAATGCGGCTGCCATTTGGAATTGACCACCATCTGAGCCGGCGAAGTCTAAGTCAGTCTTAACTTGACGAGAATCAAGGGGCATGTCAGCACTGTCCAAAATTCTGTTGTAGAACATGTTGGCACGTTCAATCTTGTCCCAGAAGAAGTTGTAGGCTTGTGAGAAGGTGAAGTTCTTAGCCTTGTACTTCTTGCCGAAAGCGTGACGCAAAACGTTTAAGGTTGCGAATTCCCAGCAACGACCTGAATGCTTTTGGTTAGTAACGTTGTCAGTGTCAAGTTCAGTAGAGAAGACACGAGTTAATTTACTTTGAACGCGATCATTGTATGATGCTTCAAGCACACCACTACGTTGTGCAGCACGAGCAATAACTTTGTTTTCTGGGTTCTTGTTAAAGTCTGCAGAAAACTTTTCCAGCTCTTGTACAGTTAATTCATGAGCCATAAAAAATCTCCTTTTTCATTTTTAATTTTTTCTTAAATTATCTCTATTTTAAGCCAAAACAAAAGCGGGTTCAACATGAACTCGCTTCAGAGAATTATTTATCCGTTACTTATTAGATTTCTTGCAATTATCTAATAATTAATCAATTTGGATAGAATTGCCATCATCGCTAGCGGTTTGCTTTGGCAAAGTGATGGTCAATACACCATTATCATACTTTGCATGAATGTCACTTGCAACTACATTTGGTAATCTGTAGCTTCTTGAGATACTGCCTTCGCTTCTCTCTTGGTGAATGATGTTTCTGTTCTTGTCGCTGGTGTCCTTAAAGGCTTGTCTGGTGCCGGCAACACTCAAAACACCATCTTTATAGTTAAGCTTAATGTCATCTTTGTTCATGCCTGGCATATCAATCTTAACTACATAATCTTTATCAGTTTCAGCAACATCTGATTGCATGATGTTTTCAATTTCACTGTCATCAAAGAAGTTTCTTGGAAAACCAAACCAGTCGTTCATTGCATCCATCATATCATTACGACGATTCATCATATCGTTTGCCATAAATAAAACTTCCTTTCATTTTTTGTCTAAGTTAATTTGTAAGGAGCGAATCATTTGTTTATCTGATCTCTTTTTCCTTACACTGATTATTGTAGCCGTTTTGAAACAAAGTTAAACTATTTAGCACTCAAAAACATATAGTGCTAATTTTTGATTAAAAAGTTGATCAAATTAAGGATTAACACTTGTGGAAAACTCTTACATAATTAAAAAGCAAAAGGAGAAATAACTATTATGGTATATTTTCAAAAGATGACGCCAGAAGGCTACAAACAAATTGAAGATGAAATTGCTCGCTTAAAGAAGGGTCGTCCACGCAGAATTAAAATTTTGCAGGCAGCACGTGCGCTCGGCGACCTTTCAGAAAATACGGAATATACTGAAGCTAAGCGTTACTTAGGCAAACAATTAAAGTATACGGAAATCGTTGAAACTAAGGACGATGGCAAGGTTGATTTGGGCAAAACCGTTGTCTTGAAGTTTGACGATGATGAAGATACTGAAGAATATAAGATTGTTGGCCGGATGGAGGCTGATTTAGCCGATGGCAAGATTTCCTTTGGTTCACCACTGGGCCAAGCAATTATGAAAAAAGAGGCAGGGACGACTTCAACAGTTGGTGCACCGGCCGGAGAATATAAGGTAACTATTGTGGAAGTAAAATAATCTGTATTCAATTAACTGTATTTTTTTGGTATAATATGGGATTTGTAGGATACAATCCAGAATAGGAGTGAAAATCTTGAATACGCCAGAATCGAGAGAGGGCAATGTCATTCGCTATGCAGTGTATTTAATCTGTTACCTGATGGTCTTTGCAGTAGTGAAGCTTGTTACTAGAAAGTCGCCGTTGCATGTCTGGGACCTGATTTTATTCGGTGTCGTGGCTGCGATGATTTTACTGTTTTATGTATATCGCTATAATCGTGAGAATCGCTTTTTTGCGCGTGATTTTAAATTGCCGTGGCTGGGGAATTTCTCGGCGGTAGTTTTATTAACGCTGGTGCTGACGGCTACTCGAATTTCGATTTCATATTTGCAGGCGTATGGCAAAATACCTCTGTATGATTTCCAGACGATTTATCTTAAGAGTCAGTCAACAGGGATGTTCTGGTTCTTGATCGTCGTTCAAGGAATCATCTTACCGATTCTGCAGGAATTCCTAGCAACGGGCTTTTTATTCAACTATGCTTTCCGTAGAGATAGCGTTCAAGTTGCCGTTGTGGGAATCATCGTTTCCGGTTTGATCTTCAGCGTATTGAATTATCAAAGTTCACTCATTAACTTCATTATTGAAGCAATTTACGGCATGCTCTTTGCTTGGAGCTATTTATATTCACAAACGATTTATATGCCAATCTATCTGGCAATCTTAAGCAGTGTTCTAACTGTGATCATGGTTTAAAAAGAAAACAAGATAAAACAAAAACAGGGATGAAAAATTCATCCCTGTTTTTTGGTTAGAGCGGATAGCGTGAATCGAACCCGCATCTACAGCTTGGGAAGCTGTCGTTCTACCATTTAACTATACCCGCAATATATCTTTATTTTATCATGCTTTCGGGCAATAGAACAATTATTTTTTGTGGGGCTGCTTCTGGACAGAAAGTGAAATACTATCTCTGTTGATTAAGCTGGTAAAGTTTTGAAAGAGCCAGCGGCGCAGTTCGCTTGGTTCAATGACCAGCGGCATCCGGTTATGAATGGGCCGCATATCTGAGTTCGGGTCGGTCGTCACCATGGCAAAATTATTATGGTCATAAATACCAGCAATCATCGTAATTGGTTGTTTGCTTTTAAAACTATAGCGTTCATGGTATTTCTTACCGTTATCTGCTTGATAAGTGTTTTTGGCGTATTCGAAGAATTCGCTAGCCAGGATAATGCAGCGCTGCTTGGCAAAGGACTCATCCCACATTGATGGTTTTTGTTCATAAAAACGCTCGATTCTAGCATTAAATAGCGGCTTATTTGCATCGACGGGACTAGGATAGCCCCAGTTTTTATTTACTAATTGCAGCTGTTTGTTTTGATAAAGCAAAACTGGCGCTGTTTGGTTAGGAAAGACGTCTTTTTCTTCATCATTTATTTTTGGTTCAACTAAAGGCAGATCTAGGTCTTCAGTTAGATATTGTTTGATTAATGCGAGTTTGGGTATACGAAATTGATTACACATTTTGATCACCTACGATTAGTTTAATCATAGCCTAATATTTGTTAAAATTAAGTAATTACTTAAATAAAAAATAAACATTAATAATAGAAAAGAGTAAGAAGCATGGCAAAAGAAATTTTATTAACCGGTGACCGTCCAACTGGTAAACTTCACATAGGTCACTACATTGGTTCTTTAAAGAACAGAGTAAAATTACAAAATTCAGGCAAGTATGATCCTTATATTATGATTGCCGATACGCAAGCTTTAACTGACAATGCTCGTAATCCAGAAAAGATCCGCAACAGCTTGATCCAAGTAGCTTTGGACTACTTAGCTGTTGGTCTTGATCCAAACAAGTCTACTATCTATGTACAATCACAAATTCCAGCTTTGTTTGAATTGACTGCTTACTACATGGATTTAGTAACAGTTGCTCGTCTTGAAAGAAACCCAACTGTGAAGACTGAAATTAAGCAAAAGGACTTCAAAGATTCCATTCCTGTCGGTTTCTTGAACTACCCAGTTTCTCAAGCTGCAGATATTACTGCATTTAAGGCAACTATTATTCCTGTAGGGGATGACCAAGAACCAATGCTTGAACAAACTCGTGAAATCGTTAGAACTTTCAACCGAGTTTACAACACCGATATTTTGGTTGAACCTAAGGGTTACTTCCCACCAAAGGGTCAAGGTCGTCTTCCAGGTCTTGACGGTAATGCTAAGATGTCTAAGTCACTTGGCAATGCTATTTACTTAGCTGATGATGCCAAGACCGTCCAAAAGAAAGTTATGTCAATGTACACTGATCCAAACCACATTCACGTGGAAGATCCAGGCAAGATCGAAGGTAACACTGTCTTTACTTACCTTGATGTCTTTGACCCAGACAAGGACAAGGTTGCGGAACTTAAGGAAGAATACCAAAAGGGTGGTTTGGGCGACGTTAAGATTAAGCGTTACTTAAACAAGGTCCTTGAAGCAGAACTTGCACCTATCCGTGAACGTCGTGAAAAGTTTGCTCAAGATGAAGATGCAGTTTACGAGATGCTTTTGGAAGGCTCAAAGAAGGCTAACAAGGTAGCTAACGAAACTTTGCAACAAGTTCGTGATGCTATCGGCTTGAACTACTTTAAGAATAGATAAATAAAAGCAAGGGGCAAAGTCATGCATGATCGAATTCCATGGAAACAATATTTTATGATGCAGGCGTTAGTAATTGCTCAGCGTTCTACTTGTAATAGAGCGCTAGTCGGCAGCGTTTTAGTCAAAGATCACCGCATTATCGGTACTGGCTATAACGGTTCGGTTTCAGGACAGCCGCATTGCGATGACGTTGGCCACCAAATGGTTGACGGCCACTGCGTAAGAACGATTCACTCAGAGATGAATGCCATCATTCAATGTGCGAAATTTGGTGTTTCTACTGAAAATACCGAAATTTACGTGACCCATTTTCCTTGTTACAACTGCTGCAAGGCTTTAGTGCAAGCAGGCATTAAAAAGATAAATTATTATTTTGACTATCGTGATAATCCACTAGCATTGAAGTTGCTTCATGATTGCGGGGTACCATATGAGCAAATTAAGATCGATCGAAAATATGTGGAAGGTTTGGCCCATAAACTTGAAGAAGACGAGAATTAGTTTAGTTGGCTTAGTAGGTTTGTTGTTAGTCTTTTTAACGACTACGGGATTTGTGCAGCCTAATATTGAAGACCATGCTCATATTCTGAATAAAGAAACTAAGACTTTAATTACTGAAAAGAATAATCGCTATTTTCAAACTAAGGAGCAGCCGCAGATCTCTGTGATTACGGTTAAGAGACTGAATAACCTCACTCCTGAGGCGTTGAACCGTACTAAGCGATCGGTATTTATCGTGGTTGGACAAAAAGGCAAGAAGCGCAACGTGCAAATCTTTTCTACTAAGGACCTGCATGGCGCCTTTACGGCTGACGCACGGACCAACATTATTAGAGCTGAAGTAGATAAGTTGCGCAGTCAAGATAATGCCACCTTTAATGAAGGATTACGCTTCGTGTTTAGAGCTTGTGCTACCAAGGTGGATCAGCAGTATCAATATGCACTAGACAAATATGATTTATCGAGCAGCGAGCAAGATAAAATTTCGCATCCACATCGCGTAGCGCTTCCGATTGCGTTAGCACTAGCATTCTTGATCGTCGGAATCGTTTATGTTTTAAGAAGATTCGGCCGCAATAACTACAATTCACGCAATTAGGTGGCTTGACTTATTTAAATTTAGTCCTTACACTTTCTTGTGGATATAATTAGCAATTAAACTGTTAGGTGAGACTCCTACGTGAACACACGCTATCGCCCAGAAACATCCAGAGATGCCAACGGGTTAAATAGGTGTCGTCGACTTAAGGCGAGATCCAGATAGCTAGCATGTGCTTACGTCACGTAGTGTTAAAACTGAACGACGAGTATGACAAAGCCTTATTAGGTCACCTACAGAAACAGTAGGTGGCTTTTTTGTTTTGCTTGTCAATTAAATGAGAGGAGCAAAGAATGGTAAAAGCAGCTGGCAAAAAGCAGTCAAATGTCGACATTCAAAGGATTCAGCAGATTGCACGCGAATCGCGTAGTGAGACGCTAGCGCGACTTCAGGCAAGTGCTGAAGGACTTTCCACGAATAAGGCTGAAGAAAATAGAAAAGAATATGGCGAAAATAGGATTAGGACTAACTCCAATGCTTCTAATTGGCGATTGCTGTGGGAATCAATCGCTACTCCGTTCACGCTTGCTTTAATTGGATTAACTATTTTAACTTCATTTACTAGTTATATATTGGTGCCACAAGATAATAGTGATATAGATACAGTCATTGTGATGATCATTATGTTGATCATTTCTGTGGTAGTAAATTTTGCCCAAAAGATTAGGATTGCCAAAGTAACTGAAAAATTGATGGACATGGTTTCGGTAACGACTAACATTCGTCGGGATGGTAAAAACGTGGAACTGCCCACCGACGAAGTAGTTGTGGGCGACGTGATTAATTTGTCTGCCGGCGACATGATTCCTGCAGACATGAAGCTCCTTACGAGTAAGGACCTGTTTTGTTCATACAGTTATTTGGATGGCGACTCGGAACCAGTAGAAAAAATGGCCAATGTGACCATTAAACCGAGTATGCAGGACTATTTGAACTACCCTAACATTTTATATGAGGGAACGACGATTGTTTCTGGCTCGGGTAGCGGCATTGTTTTTGCGGTCGGCAACAATACTGTCTTTGGCAAAAAGGTGCAGGAAATTTCACGCAAGAAGGTAAAGACGACCTTATTTGATCGTGAGATGAGACAGTTAGCCAAGATTTTGATCGTCACGGCTGCGATTTTAATTCCGCTTTTGTTCATTATTAATGGCCTGACTAAGGGTGACTGGGGTGAAAGTTTGATCTTCGCCTTGGCGGCCGCCGCAGGGATTACGCCAGAAGTTTTGCCAATTATCGTTAACAGCAACTTGACTAAAGGGGCACTGGAAATGTCCAAAAAAGGTGTCGTAGTCAAGCAGATGAATGCCATTCAAAATCTGGGCTCAATTGATACTTTTTGTATCGATAAAACGGGGACTTTAACGCAAAACAAGGTAGTGCTGGAGCGGCACTATGACTTGGAGATGCAAGAAACGCCACGAATTTTGAAGTTCTCGTATTTGAATGCCTACTATCAAACTGGAATGAAGGATTTGATTGATAAGGCCGTAATCGATGCGGCGGGTGACGAGCTTGACGTCAATGAAATCCAGCGTGACTACAACAAGATCGACGAAATTCCGTTTGATTATACACGCAAAAGAATGAGCGTCGTGGTGGTTGATAACGATGAACACCACGGCCAGCACATGTTGGTTACAAAAGGCGCCGCTGAAGGGATGCTCAATATTTCTGATAAAGTAGAAATTAACGGTAAAAGTGAAGAGTTGACCGATGACTGGCGCAAAAAGATCTTAAAGCAGATCGATGAATTAAACGATGATGGCTTGCGTGTGCTTTTAGTAGGCTACAAGTTAAATCCAGCTCCAGTTGGAGAATTTTCAGCTAAGGATGAAAATGATTTAACCATTGTGGGCTATCTTGCATATCTAGATCCACCAAAGGAAAGTACTAAGGAAGCCTTACAAGCTCTTAGAAATGACAATATCGATGTCAAAATCTTTACCGGTGACAATGAGGCGGTAACGCGTGCGATTGCTTTGCAGGTGGGCTTAAACGTTGATACTGTTTACGATGGTGAACAAATCGAAAAGGCGAGTCCAGAAGAATTAGCTGAGATCGTTGAAAAGTGCGATATCTTTGTTCATTTAACGCCAGAACTTAGAACCAGGATCATTGAAGCGTTAAAGAAAAATGGTCATACAGTTGGCTACATGGGCGATGGCAATAAAGACGCTCTTGCCATGAAGGTGGCTAACGTGACGGTTACCTCAGAAAACTCGGTTGATATTACGAGAGAATCTGCAGATATCATTTTTAAACAAAAAGATTTGCAGCTGCTTGAAGAAATGGTGATTACGGGGAGAAAGGTCTTCTCCAATACGATGAAGTACATCAAGACCTTCCTTGTAACCAACCTCGGCAGTATCATCACCATGGTTGTGGCTTCACTGATTTTGCCATTCTTACCATTATTGCCACTGCAATTGTTGATTCTTAATTTGATCTACAGCATCAGCTGTTTGGTAATTCCATTCGATAGTGTTTCGAAGAGCTATGTTAAAAAGCCACAGAAATGGTCGATCAGAAAATGGCCTAAGTTTGTTTTAGCCTTTGGCCCGATTCCTGCGATTATCGACTTTATTGCGATGGCAATGATGTTTTACGTGGTTTGTCCATATTTGGTTGGTTCAAACTACCATCACTGGGTCTTCATTTCACTGTTTTACTCAGGGATTTTTATTGAATCACTGTGGACAAGAGAAATGGCAATCCACGTTTTGCGTGACGAAAGATTTCCATTCTTTGGTCAACATGCAACACCAATCGTCTTCTTGGTTACCTTTTCACTAGCAATTTGGGGTTCGGCATTGCCATCTTCCAGCATCGCTTCAAGCTTAGGGATGACGAATTTGCCATTCAGCTTTATGCTGGTTGTGTTGGTTCTTGAAATAATTTATATTTTGCTTAACACGATCGTGAAGAAAATATATTTGAAAAATGGAAAATTTTAGAAAAAAGGAATTGGATTATTTCCAATTCCTTTTTAATATTGTTTTCGTGGTAAGATAGAATAGATATTTTAGACAAAAAAGGAGCATGAATATTAATGGCTGATAAAGATACTTTTTACATTACAACCCCTATTTACTACCCATCCGGTAGATTAACTATTGGTAATGCTTATACTACAATCGCAGCTGATACTATGGCTCGCTACAAGCGCGCACAAGGCTATGACACCTTCTTCTTAACAGGTACTGATGAACATGGCTTAAAGATCGAACAAAAGGCTGAAGCACAAGGAATCAAGCCACAACAATTCGTTGACAAGATGGCTGATTCTTACAAGAAATTATGGAAGAGCCTTGATATTTCTTACGACAAGTTCATTAGAACTACTGATGAACAACACGTTAAGGCTGTTCAAAAGATCTTTGAAAAGCTTTTAAAGAAGGGCGACATCTACTTAGGCGAATACACTGGTTGGTACTCAGTTGAAGACGAAGAATACTTCACTGAATCACAACTTGCCGAAGTTTATAAGGATGATGACGGTAACGTAATCGGCGGTAAGGCTCCAAGTGGTCACGAAGTACGTTTGGTTAAGGAACCTTCATACTTTTTCAAGATGAGCAAATACGCTGATAGATTGGTTGAATACTACAAGGAACACCCTGACTTTATTTTGCCTCATTCTCGTGAAAAGGAAATGATCAACAACTTTATTAAGCCAGGCCTTGAAGACCTTTCAGTTACTCGTACTACAGTTGACTGGGGTATTCCTGTACCAAGCGATCCTAAGCACGTTGTTTAC
The DNA here is from genome assembly GCF_000980505.1 of Lactobacillus sp. N54.MGS-719. Lineage (NCBI taxonomy): Bacteria > Bacillati > Bacillota > Bacilli > Lactobacillales > Lactobacillaceae > Lactobacillus > Lactobacillus sp. N54.MGS-719. The sequence goes on along the minus strand of NZ_LARO01000008.1, from coordinate 39,391 downwards.
GTTTGGATCGATGCTCTTTCAAACTATATCACTGCCTTAGGTTACGGCTCAGACGATGATTCATTGTTTAAGAAGTACTGGCCAGCAGATGTTCACTTGGTAGGTAAGGAAATCGTTCGTTTCCACACTATTTATTGGCCAATCATGCTCATGGCTCTTGATTTGCCACTTCCAAAGCACATTATTGGTCATGGCTGGGTATTAATGAAGAACGGTAAGATGTCTAAGTCTAAAGGTAACGCAGTTTACCCAGAATCACTTACTAGCCGTTACGGCGTTGACCCACTTCGTTACTACTTGATGCGTGCACTTCCATTTGGCGCTGACGGTATCTTTACTCCAGAAGACTTCGTTGAAAGAATCAACTACGACTTGGCAAATGACTTGGGTAACTTATTGAACCGTACTGTTTCAATGATTAACCAATACCAAGATGGCCACGTTGATCCAGTTCCTGTCGCACAAGACAAGTTTGGCAAGGATTTGCAAGATACTGCTGCTAGCGTAATCGACGAATACAGAGAATACATGGATTCACTCCACTTCTCACAAGCTTTAGACAGTATTTGGAAGCTTATCGCTCGTGCTAACAAGTACATCGATGAAACTACTCCTTGGGTTCTTAACAAGGAAGGCAAGAAGGAAGAACTTTCACACGTAATGTCTAACTTGGCAGAAAGTCTTCGTTTGATCGCAATTATGATTGAACCAGTAATGACTGAAACTGCACCTAAGATGTTTGAACAACTTGGCTTGAACTGGGACGATGAAGACCAAAGAGGCTTATCATTTGGCGACTTTGCTTGGGACACTAAGGTAATCGAAAAGCCAAAGCCAATCTTCCCAAGACTTAAGGCTGAAGAAGAAGTTAAGTACATCAAGGATGAAATGGCTAAGGCTAAGCCAAAGAAGACCACTAGAAGCGAACAAAAGAAGGGTAACGAAATTACCATTGATGACTTCGACAAGGTTAAGATCCAAGTAGGTCAAGTTTTGTCAGTAGAACCAGTTCAAGGTTCAAAGAAGTTGTTGATGTTCAAGCTCGACTTTGGCGATGGTAAGGAACGTCAAATTTTGAGTGGTATCCGCAAGTTCTACCCAGACGCAAGCGAATTGCTTGATAAGAAGGTCTTGGCAGTTACTAACTTGAAGCCACGTAAGATGCTTGGTCACTTAAGTGAAGGTATGCTTTTGTCTAGTGAAAAAGACGGCAAGATCAAGTTGGCAATTGTTGGTGACGAACACGCAAACGGAGCTGAATTAGGTTAATGGAAATCATTGATAACCATACTCATTTAAACGATGAGCCGTTTCGCGGCAAGGAACAATATTACCTTGAACGCGCAAAAGCTTTGGGTGTAACCAAGGTGATTTGCGCAGGACAAGATCCTGATTTTAACCAGCGTGCAGTCGATTTGGCACAAAAATTTGATAATGTTTATGCGATGGTCGGTTACTGTCCCGATGTTGCTAAAGACTATGATCAAAAGGCCGAAGATAAGCTGGTTGAACAATTGAAAATGCCTAAGGTAGTTGCGATGGGTGAAATTGGTCTTGATTATTATTGGGACGAATCACCTCGCGATGTGCAACGTGAAGTATTTGCAAGACAAATTGAAGTAGCACATGACTTGAAGATGCCGGTTGATATCCATACTAGGGATGCCTTTGAAGATTGCTACGACATTTTGAAACACAGCAATCTTGAATATGGGGCAATTTTGCACAGCTTTAATGGTGGCGTTGATTGGTTAAACAAGTTCTTAGATTTAAACGTCTACTTCTCATATTCCGGTGTTGTTTCTTTCACTAAGGCAACGGAAGTGCATGAAAGTGCCAAGGCAGCTCCACTTGATCGAATCTTGGTTGAAACTGATGCGCCATATTTGACGCCTAAGCCATACCGCGGTCACCAAAACGAGACGGGTTATGTGCGTTATGTGGCCGAAGCCATCGCTAAGTTGAAGAATATTCCACTTGAAGAAGTGGCAGACGCTACTTATAAAAATACAGTGAGAGTTTATGGTCTTAAATAAAAAGAATTTTGATGCGGTAATCGTTGTTGAGGGGAAAGACGATACTATCCGTTTAAAACAATTTTTCCCAGGAATTGAGACGGTTGAAACAAACGGTTCAGCTGTTTCTGATGCTGTTTTAAAGCAAATAAAAAAGTTAAGTCAGACCAGACAAATTATTGTTTTTACGGATCCTGACTTTAATGGCGAACGAATTCGTCGTATTGTAACTAATGCGGTTCCGAACGCTAAGCAGGCCTTTATTACGCGTAAGGAAGGCGAGCCTCATAAAAAGGGCAGCCTTGGCGTTGAGCATGCCTCAAAAGAAGCGCTTGAACGGGCCCTGAAGGATTTGCATGAAGTTGATCCGCAAAAGAGCGATTTAACTGAAACTGAATATCGCAAGCTGGGTTTAGCAGGCGGCAGTGGTTCACGGAAATTACGCGAACAAGTCGGTATTAAGTTAAGCGTAGGCTACGGCAATTCCAAGCAATTTTACAATCGCCTGCATACCTTTGGCGTTTCGCTTGATGAACTTAAGCAGGCTGTAGAGGAGATTGAAAATGGCAAATAATATTCCAATTGGCTCACCAGTCAGAACAAGAGCGATCATTAACCGTTACTTTGTTAAAGCTAAGAAAAATTTAGGACAGAACTTTTTAGTTGACCAAGCTGCTATCTTGGGTATTGTCGAGTCAGCTGATATTCAACCTGGCGATCAAGTAATTGAAATTGGTCCTGGGATTGGATCATTGACTGAGCAATTGCTTTTAGCTGGAGCTAAGGTGTTTGCTTATGAAGTCGACGACAGCTTGCCTGAAATTTTGCATAATGAATTACCCAAAAAGATTGGGGATGCGCCATTAGATGAACGCTTTAAGTTGATACTTAAGGATGTATTGAAGGCTAACTTTGAAGAAGACTTGGCTGGCTTTTTCGATATGAGTAAGCCAATTAAGGTCGTCGCTAACTTGCCTTACTACATTACAACGCCAATCATTTTTGCTTTGGCTGAATCAGATTTGCACTTTGCCAGTTTAACCTTGATGATGCAAAAAGAAGTGGCTGAACGACTTGAAGCAAAGCCAGGCAACAAGGAATATGGGCCACTCACTATTTCCGTTCAAACTGAAATGAACGTTAAGCTGGCGCTTGAAGTAAAGAGCTCATCATTCATGCCACGTCCTAAGGTTGATTCTGCGGTAGTTGTTTTGACGCCACTTGCTGAAAAGCCAGCGATTAACGATAGAAAACACTTTATCTGGGTAGTGAAGATGTGCTTCTCACAAAGAAGAAAGACTTTGAACAACAACTTGAAGACTTTGATTCCAGATAATGATCAGCGTGCAGCTTTGATTAAAGAATTGGGCGTTGATCCGAGAGTTAGACCTGAAGATTTAACAATTGAACAATTTATCAAAATAGCTAGCAATATTCCTGCTAAATAGTGTACAATATTGATTTTATTATATAATTATGGTAGAATTCGTAAGAAGGAGTTGTTGCTTAGTGCCAACGTCAATTATGACAATTAAACAGAAGTTGGATTCTCACTTAGGTGATACCATAACAGTAGTAGCTCAAGCGGGTCGTAAGAAGGTTACAAAAAGACGGGGAATTTTAAGAGAAACATTCCCTGCAGTGTTTGTGGTTGATTTAGATCAACATCAAAATAACTTTAAACACGTTTCTTACAGTTATACAGATTTATTAACTAAGAATATTGCATTAGAGTTTGATGATGAGGCTGAAGAAGCCGAAGCTTAATTATAATTTACAAAAAGTCACTAGCATTTTTGAAATGTTAGTGATTTTTTTTGTCTTTTAGAGTATATTTATTAAGTATAAAACCAAACATTAGAAAGGAAATATCATGAAACGTTCAGAAAGATTGGTGGATATGACCAAATATTTAATGGAACGTCCTCATACGCTAATTGCACTACCATTCTTTGCTAAGCGTTACGGTGCAGCTAAATCATCTATTTCAGAAGATTTAGCTATTTTGAAGCATACGCTTGCAAGCAATCAAGACGGCGTGTTGGAGACCGTAGCAGGCGCAGCCGGTGGCGTACGCTACATTCCATTTTTAGGTCAAAAGCACGCAGAAAAGTATTTATCAGATTTGTCATCAAGAATCGAAGATCCAAGCAGAATTTTGGCAGGGGGCTTTGTTTACCTGTCAGATATCTTGGGCGACACGCAAGACTTGCGTCGTATTGGTGAATTGATCGCAACTCGCTATGCATATGAAGATGTCGATGCCGTAATGACAGTTGAAACTAAGGGTATTGCTTTAGCTCAAGCCATAGCCCGATACCTTAATGTGCCATTCGTGACCGCAAGAAAACGCTCAAAGGTTACCGAAGGTGCAACAGTTTCAGTAAACTACATTTCTTCATCTTTATCTCGTGTATCAAAGATGGAATTGCCTACTCGCGCACTTAAAAAGGGTTCTAAAGTTTTGATCGTCGACGACTTTATGAAAGGCGGCGGCACTTTAACTGGTATGGAGGAACTAGTTAAGGAATTTGACGGAACTATTGCCGGCGTGTGCGTACTTTGCGAAGCTGATTTTGATAAAGAAAAGTTAATCAACAACTATCTATCACTGGTTAAGATCAGCAAGATTGATACCGAAAAGAAGCTTATTTTAGCAGAACCTGGCAACTTCTTAGATGAAACTGATTTCGACCGTTTTTAAAATGGTATACTAGAACCAAGTTTTAATTATTAAGAGGTTAATTACTAATGGAAAAATATGTAGTTGTTCTTGCTGCAGGCAAGGGCACCAGAATGAAATCAAAGTTATATAAGGTATTACACAAAGTTTGTGGCAAGACTATGGTTGAACACGTAGTTGATGCCGCTCGTGGCGTTAACCCTGCCAAGATCGTTACTGTTGTTGGTACAGGTGCTGGCGAAGTTGAAAAGGTTTTAGACGGCAAGTCTGACTTTGCTTTCCAAGAAAAGCAACTTGGTACTGGTGACGCGGTAATGACTGCTAAGGAAGAATTAGGTGATAAAGACGGTGCTACTTTGGTAGTTACTGGTGATACTCCTTTATTTACCACCGAAACTTTTGACGAATTGTTCAAGTACCACGCAGAAAAGGGCAACGCTGCTACTGTTTTGACTGCTGAAGCACCTAACCCATTTGGCTATGGCAGAATCATTCGTGATGACCAGGGCAACGTTTTAAGAATTGTTGAACAAAAAGACGGTAAGCCAGAAGAATTAAAGGTTAAGGAAATTAACACTGGTGTATTCTGCTTTGACAACAAGAAGCTTTTCGAAGCTTTGAAGCACGTTGACAACAACAACGCACAAGGTGAATACTACTTGACTGATGTGCTCGAAATCTTGCGTAACAGTGGCGAACGCGTTGGTGCTTACAAGATGCCAGACTTCAGTGAAAGTCTTGGTGTAAACGACCGTATTGCCTTAGCACAAGCAACTAAGACCATGCAAAGAAGAATCAACGAAGAACACATGCGTAACGGTGTTTCATTCATCGATCCTGATACTGCTTATATTGATGCTGGCGTAAAGATCGGCAACGATACTGTAATTGAAGGCAACGTTGTGATTAAGGGCAACACCGAAATCGGTAGTGATTGTTACATCACTAATGGTTCAAGAATTGTTGATTCTAAGATCGGCAACCACGTAACCATTACTTCTTCAACTCTTCAAGAAGCTGAAATGGATGACAATACTGATATTGGTCCTAACTCACACCTTCGTCCAAAGGCAGTTATTCGCAAGGGTGCTCACATTGGTAACTTTGTTGAAATCAAGAAGGCTGAAATTGGCGAAAACAGTAAGGTAGGTCACTTGACTTATGTTGGGGATGCTACTTTGGGTAAGGATATTAACGTCGGTTGTGGTACCATCTTCTCTAACTACGATGGTGTTAAGAAGTTCCATACTAATGTTGGTGATCACTCATTCATCGGTGCTGGTTCAACTTTGATCGCTCCAATTAATGTTGCTGATCATACATTTATTGCTGCTGACTCAACCATCACTAAGGACGTAGACAAGTACGACATGGCAATTGCTCGTGGTCGTCAAGTCAACAAGCCAGACTACTGGCACAAACTTCCTCTTTCAAAAGACAAAGATTGGGAATAGTTTTAAAAAAAATAAAGCAGCAACCCTAGTTCAAACGGACTAGGGTTCTTTTGATAAAAAAGTATTAAGGCTAAAGTATTTATTTGCAAAATTATATAAGAGCCCTACAATATATTTACACAGAATATTTTTAACGAGGTAGGTATATATTTATGAAGTTAAGTCATAAGTTAATGATGGTATCAGCAGCAGTTTTAATGGGCGTTAGTCCAGTTTTAGGTATGGCATCAAGTAGCGTACAAGCTGCACCAGTTGCACATGCAAAGGGCGTTAACAACACCTACGGCAAGAATAGTCGTGTTGAAATGACTAAGACCATGAAGTTCGTTGACAGAAACGGTAAGAAGACTTCAAAGACTGCTACTAAGGGTGGCAAGTACACTATTTGGAACGTTAAGACTATCAATGGTCAAGTTTACTACAGTATCCAAACTGATTTGAAGTACTGGATTCCAGCTTCAGCAACTCAAGGTACAGTAACTTACAAGTCAGGCAACACTACATACACTCTTAAGTCAGACGGCAAGAAGGTAACAACTACTACTTCAACTGCTAAGAAGAGCACTGCAAAGAAGACTACTAAGACCACTAAGTCAGACACTTCTTCAAAGAAGACCTCTACTAAGACTTCAATTAAGTCAAACAGCAACTCAAAGACTACCAAGACTACTACTAAGTCAACTTCAACTAAGAAGACTACTAGCAAGAAGGCAGCCGTTAAGCCTGTAAAGATTACTATGAAGAACAAGGCTTACGTTTACGACAAGAATGGTAAACGTGTAAACAATTACTTAAACACTAAGTACATCGGCAAGGGCGTAACTGTTAATGGCTTAGGTACTAAGACTATCAAAGGTGTTAAGTACTACGCTTTACAACCAAACCGTTACTACGTTAAAGCTTCAGATGTAACTGTTAAGTAATAATTTGCAATAAAAGATACCTTTTTGTTAAGAAAAGATGTCTTTTTTTGTACTAAAATTGGCAAAATTCGGTTTTGGATTTACAATATATAAATGAATTTAATTTTTAGTTTAGATTTGAGGTAAACAATAGATGAAATTAAATCATAAGTTGATTATGGTATCAGCAGCCGCATTGATGAGTGTTAGTCCACTTGTAGCTAACACCCAAAACTCAGTTCAAGCTGCAACAACTACTAAGTCATCAAGCAAGACCACTGCAAAGAAGACTACTACTTCAACCAAGAAGACTACTGATAGTAAGTCAAACTCAAAGAGTACTTCATCAAAGAAGGCAGCAACTAAGACTACTGCTAAGAAGTCAACTTCATCAAAGGCTACTTCAAAGGCATCTTCAAACGACATTACTTTAGCTCGTAACGCTTATGTTTACGACAAGAACGGTAAGCGTATCACTAATTACTTAGACACTAAGTACATTGGTAAGGGCGTAACTGTTAAGAGTATGGGAACTACCAAGATCAACGGTGTTCTTTACTACAGCCTTGGCAACAATGCTTACATTAAGGCCGCAAATGTAGTTGGTGGTGCAAATGCTTCATCATCAAGCAAGACTACCACTTCAACCATTAAGAAGACCACTTCAACCACTAAGAAGACCACTTCAACTAAGAAGTCAACTACTAGCAAGACCACTTCAACCAAGAAGACTTCAACTAAGAAGGATTCAGACATGGATGCTATCAAGGTTAAGTTGATCCACAACGCATACGTTTACGACCAAAATGGCAAGCGTATCAAGAAGTACAACGGTAAGACAAAGCTTACTAAGGGTACTACTGTTAACACATACGGTACTGACACTATCAATGGTAAGGATTACTACCAACTTAACGCTGCAGGTACTGCATTTGTTAAGGCAAGCAACGTTGACTCAGCCAGCAGCGTAACTATTACCATGAAGAAGAATGCCTACATCTACGATGGTAACGGTGATACTGAAAAGAAGACCGTTAAGAAGGGCAAGAAGGTAAAGGCTACTGAAGCAAGATACATTGGTACTAAGCTTTACTACAAGATCGGTGACGATCAATTCGTAAAGGCTGCTAATGTTGGTAAGGTTTCAAGCAAGCTTGATCCAGTTAACGAACCAGACGGCAGCGCAACTGTAGATGACAACTCATCATACGATACTAATTTGAATGCATCAATCGTAACTACTACTAAGGTTGCTCCACTTTACGACATCAAGGGTCAAGCAGACTCAACTAGATCATTCGGTGCTGGCCAAAAGCAACAAGTTTCAGAATTAAGATACATTGCTACCTCAGCTAACAGCACTCCAGAATTGTTCTACAAGTTAGCTAGTGGCAGAGGCTACTTAAAGTATACTGACGTTATCTACAGCGGCAAGACTTTAAGCCCAGTTAACACTCCAGAACAAGCTTTAACTGAAGTTACTGTAGCTACTGCAGCTGATAAGGCTAAACTTACTCCAAGCATCAACGAAGCAAACGCTATTAAGAACACAGATGCTTACAAGCTTGCTTCATCAAGTGCTAAGAGTGCATACGACAAGGCAATTACTGACGCTACTGCTGTAAACAACAACGCTAGCGCAACTGTTGCACAAGTTAACGAAGCTATCGCTAACATCACTAGTGCAAAGGCTAAGCTTGACGGTAAGAAGGTTACTGTAGCTAACTTAAGCAACTTAACTCCAGATGAAGTTTCCGCAATTGTTAAATTAGTAGCTTCAGTAAACAACGTTCCAGAAAGCAACGTTCAATTTACTAACAACAACACTACTTTGGCAATCGTAACTAACGGTTACACTCAAGCTTTGAACATTAATGACTATGCTCAAGTAGGTACTACTACTAGCAACAACTAATAGTACTGAAAACAAAAATAAGGCGTACATCCAATAGATGTTACGTCTTATTTTTTAGGATATTTTCGTTGTACTCGAAAGTACACATATATTCTAACTTTTTTAAGACTTAATAGTTAGTGCTTTTGTTGTTTTTTTACTATTGAAGCAAAAATCTTGTTATAATTAAAGAGTATGTAGTTCTTTTTGAAACAACTTTTGCTAAAATAGAGCTGGTTAAATTTTTTTACGGAGGAAATTATGTCCTATAAAGACGATATGATGATTTTTGCCCTCAACTCAAACGTGCCATTGGCTCAAAAGATTGCGGACCGTGTGGGCATTCCACTTTCTAAGTCAAGCGTTGAACGTTTTAGTGATGGCGAAATTCAAATTAATATTGATGAAACTGTACGTGGTAAAGACGTCTACCTTGTTCAATCAACAAGTGATCCAGTAAACGATAACTTGATGGAACTTTTGATCATGATCGACGCTGTACGTCGTGCTAGTGCTCGTACAATTAACATTGTAATGCCTTACTATGGTTATGCTCGTCAAGACCGTAAGACTCGTGCACGTGAACCAATCACTGCTAAGCTTGTTGCTGATATGCTTCAAACTGCAGGTGCAGATCGTATCCTTTCACTTGACTTGCACGCACCACAAATCCAAGGCTTCTTCGATATTCCAGTTGATAACTTGATGGGTGCTCCTCTTCTTGCTGACTACTTCTTACGTAATCATCTTGAAGAAAACGCAGTTGTTGTTTCACCTGACCACGGTGGTGTTAACCGTGCTAGAAAGCTTGCTGAATTCTTAGGTTGTCCTATCGCGATCGTTGATAAGCGTCGTCCTAAGGCTAACGTTGCCGAAGTTATGAACATTATCGGTGATGTTAAGGGCAAGCGTGCAATCATTATCGACGATATGATCGATACTGCTGGTACTATTACTTTAGCAGCTCAAGCATTGATCGATGCAGGTGCTACTGAAGTTTACGCTAGTGCAACTCACGCCGTTCTTTCAGGCCCAGCCATCAAGAGATTGAATGATTCACCAATTAAGAACTTAATTCTTACTGACTCAATCAACCAACCAGCTGAAAAGAAGTTGGACAAGATGCTTTTAGTATCTGTTGGCCCACTTATGGGTGATGCTATTAAGTGCATCCAAGAACACAAGGCACTTAGCCCATTGTTCGATAACAGATACGAAGCTGACAAGAACAAGTAAAAATTATTTGAAGATAAGAAAAACGACTAGTCTAATTGACTAGCCGTTTTTTTCATATGTTTGAGAGAGTTTTTGAAATAAATGTAATGAAAAGTAAATATTTTATAAATCGGCTCCGTTAGATTCGATGACCTTCTTGTACCAGTCGAATGAATCCTTCTTGTAGCGTTTCATAGAGCCATTGCCATGATTATCTTCGTCAACATAGATAAAACCGTAACGCTTGTTCATTTCGCCGGTTGATGCACTTACTAAGTCGATGCATCCCCATGGCAAGTAGCCCCATAAATCTACGCCATCTTCTGTGACAGCTTTTTTCATCTCCTTGATATGACTACGCAAGTATTCGATGCGGTAATCATCATGAACCTTGTGATCGTCTGTTAGTTTGTCGTAAGCGCCAAGACCATTTTCAACGATGAATAATGGCTTGTGCCAGCGAGTAGTCATCCAGTTTAAGGAGTAGCGCAAACCAACTGGATCAACAGGCCATCCCCAATCGCTTGCCTTAACGAATGGATTTTCAACTAAATCACTATATTCGCGATAATCCATGTGGTCAGTGTATTTAACTGCAAAGGACATGTAGTAGGAGAAGGCGATGTAGTCAACTGTACCATGTTTCAAGATTTCGAGATCTTTATCGGTGATGTCTAAGTTGTAGTTTTTGTTTTTGAAGTATTGAGTAAGCCATCTTGGATATTCACCGTTAACTTGAACGTCGCCGAAGTAGAGGCGAGAGTCCATTGCTCTTTGGGCAAAGAGGATGTCTTCTGGCTTAGGGGATGCAGGATAAATTGGGCAGAAGGCAAGCATACAGCCGATTGGCATATCTGGATCGATTGCGTGACCAATTTGTACGGCTTCAGCACTAGCGACCATTTCATAGTGAGCAGCTTGGTACATTAGCTTTTGCTTGTCGTCGCCTTCCTTGAATTTGATGCCTGAGTTTTCGTAAACGGAGATATCACTTTCATAGTTAGCTTGATTGTTAATTTCGTTGAAGGTCATCCAGTACTTGACCTTGTTGTGATAGCGTTCGAAGCAAATATGAGCAAAGCGAGTGAAGAAGTCGATCAACTTTCTATTGCTCCAGCCGCCATATTCAGTTACAAGGTGATATGGCATTTCGAAGTGAGAAAGGGTTACGACTGGTTCAATGCCGTATTTTAAGCATTCATCGAAGACGTCGTCGTAGAATTTTAATCCTGCTTCGTTGGGTTGTGTTTCGTCGCCATTAGGGAAGATTCTGGTCCAGGCAATTGAGGTGCGAAAAGCCTTGAAACCCATTTCGGCCATTAATTTGATGTCTTCTTTATAGTGATGATAAAAATCAATGGCTTTGTGGTTAGGGTAGTATTTATCCTTTTCGATGGTGGCAGTCAATTCACGAGGGTGATTTGGTCCGCCGAGAGTCATGAGGTCGGCGATTGAGATGCCTTTGCCGCCTTCATTGTAGCCACCTTCGAGTTGGTGAGCGGCGACGGCGCCACCCCATAGAAAGTTTTTAGGGAAAGTAGATTCAGTCATAATAAAAAACTCCTTTTGTCTAACTTGTTATAAGCATTATATGAAATCGATTTCATAAATGATAGACAAAAGGGGCTTTTAGGAATGGTTCGATAAAATGGCTGGTTGTACCTAAAGTGAAACAGGGTGTTTCATCTATTTATTGTTTTTCTTTTTCAATTAAAATATTGACGATTCCTTCAACCAAATACATTACAGGTACTTGTGAAGAAAAGTCGTAAGCTTCTTTTCTAACCATTTGTTCATGGTAGGTAAGGGAATAACGGCTCATTTTTGCGATAGCGCTAGTTTCATCGCCGGTGATGCTGATTAGAAGGATATCGTCATTGTTGACAAATCGATTGATCATTTCCACCATTTCAGTGGTATTGCCTGATACAGAAAAGCAAATAATGACGTTATTGGTAGTATTTTCCAATTTGGAAACGAGCGGATAGAACGGATCCGTGACAGGAGAGGTGTTTAATCCTAGAGCTGCCATCTTTCTTGCGGCATATTCTGCTAAAAAGGCTGAATCACCCATTCCGATAGTAATAATGTTGTCTGCTTGATAGATTTTATCTGCAACGATGTTCAGCTTGCTCAAAGTATCGCTAGGGAAGTTATCTTCGGTAACGTAATGTACTTTCACGTTGTGCAGGCTTTGGTGATTGTTTTTTAAATAAGCTTTGAATTCAGGGAAGCTGTTAAAACCTATCTTATGAATAAAGCGCATAACAGAAGAACTAGAGACGTGCGCTCCTTGGGCAATGTCTCTGACGCGCATGTAAATTACCTTATCATTGTTTTGTTCGATATAACGATAGATAGTCATATCAACGGTAGATAGTTTTGATAAATCTTTAAATCCAAAAAATGCCATAATCTTATTCCTTAATGTGAAAACTTTAAACTAATTGTACTATATTGGAACACTGTGTTCCAATCACGAAATATTGAGCTTAAAAACAGTATGATACCTATCTCCTCCCAAAGCCTTGTCTAATAGCAAGCGCTTTTATAGAATTAAAGATGTCAAATGAAAACACGTTAATAAAAAAGTTGGAGGAATTTTTTTATGAAGAATTTTATTAACAATAAAATATTGCCGCCAATTATGAAGTTTGTTAATACAAAAGCTATTATTGCCTTAAAGGACGGTATGCTTTTGTCATTACCATTCATTATGATCGGTTCTTTATTCTTACTGCTTGCTTCATTCCCAATTCCAGCAGTTGCTAATTGGATGAATCAAACAGGTTTGACTCCATTTTGGAATCAAGCTTACAATGCTTCATTTGGTATTGTATCTGTATTTGCCGTTGTTGGTATTGCTTATCAATGGGCTAAGAATGAAGGGGTTGAAGGACTCCCTGCTGGTATGACTGCTTTCGTAGGATTCCTAATTTTGATGAATTCTACTACTCCAGTTATGAACGGAACTAAAACCGTTGTTTCTGCTCAACAGGCTCCAACTCTTTTAACAGGATTTATTGATCGTACTTGGCTTGGGGGTCAAGGGATGATCGCTGCGATCATTGTTGGTTTAGTTACTGGTTGGATTTATAGTTGGTTTGTTAAGCGTAAGATTACTATTAAGTTGCCTGAACAAGTTCCACCTGCAGTTGCTAACTCATTTATTGCTTTGATCCCAGCAGCTGTATTGACTGCATTATGGCTTCTTGTATATATCTTCTTTGAAAAGGTAGCTCATACTACTTTAACTCAATGGATTTACGCAACTATTCAAACACCACTTCAAGGTATAACCGACTCATTTGGTGGTATCTTAGTTTTGACTTTGCTAGTACCATTCTTCTGGTTCTTTGGTGTTCACGGTTCAACTTTGGTTGGTGGTATTGCTGGTCCAATTTTGAGTGCCAACGCTTTGCAAAACGCAGCTATCTTTAAGAAATACGGTTACGTAGACGCTGCACACGGTGGTCACATCGTTATTCAAGGTTTGTTTGACCAATTCTCAACTGTAACTGGTGCAGGTATGACTATCGGTTTGGTTGTCTTCATGTGTTTCATGGCTAGATCAGCTCAAATGAGAAGTATTGGTAAGTTGGCATTGGTTCCTGGTATTTTTAACATTAATGAACCTGTATTATTCGGTGTTCCTATTGTTATGAACCCAATGCTTGCACTTCCATTCTTTATCATGCCACCACTTTCAGCTGGTTCAACTTACTTGTTAATCAAAGCAGGTATCTTGCCATACCTTAACGGGGTCCAGGTTCCATGGACTACTCCACCTGTAATTTCTGGTTTCTTAATCGGTGGTTGGAAAGTTGCTATTTGGCAGGCTATTATCTTAATCATTTCATTCTTTGTATATTTGCCATTTGCACGTAGCTATGACAACATGCTTTACAAACAAGAACAAGCTGCCAAAGCTAAAGAAGAAAAATAATTTAAAGTAGAAAAAATGAGCTTTTATCTCTATCATTTAATTTGTAGATAGAAGCTCATTTTTAATAGGGGAAAATAATGAAAAAATATCTCTCAATTGACATTGGCGGAACGAATCTGAAGTATGCCTTAATCGACGAAAAAGGACATATTCTAGAAAAAGACCGCGTTAAAACAGATGCAAAAAATCTTACGGCATTTATGGAAAACATGTATGAGGTGATCGATTCATATCAGGATCAATTTGAAGGTATCGCAATCTGTGCACCAGGTAAGATCGATACTGAAAATAAGATCATTTATTTCGGTGGTGCGTTAAAGTTCCTTGATGGTTTGAATCTTCAGGACGCATTAGGGGATAAATACAATGTGCCAATCAGTGTGGAGAATGATGGCAAAGCAGCAGCTTTATCAGAGCAATGGCTTGGCGAATTGCGCGGAGTAGATACTGGTGTTGCAATTACTCTAGGCACCGGCGTTGGCGGCGGTGTCGTTGTTAATAATCATCTTTTGCATGGCTGGACTTTCCAAGCCGGTGAGCTTAGTTGGATGATTACTAATTCTGGTATCGGCACAAAGAACAAGGCTGCATATACTGGTGATAATTGTTCTGCCGTTAATATGGTTAAAAAGGTAAATCTAGCTCTTGGAAATAAAGATTTAGATGATGGACTTACTGCCTTTGAAGCGATCAATAATGGTGATTTACGTGTATTGGCAATTTTTAAACGTTACTGCCGCAACGTTGCGATTATGATTATTAATATTCAAACTGTGATCAATGCCTCGAAGTTTGTGATTGGTGGTGGCATCAGCAACCAGCCAATCTTGATTGAAGAAATCAATAATCAATTAGCTAAAATTCTGGAAATCAACCCAATGATTGGCAAGCAGATGATCCCACCAAAAATTGTTGCCGCAAAGCATGGCAACGATTCTAACTTATATGGTGCCTTGTATTCGCTTTTGCTTGAACTGAATAAGCAATAAAAAACAGCCTAGTTCGTTTGAACTAGGCTATTTTGATCTACTTATTTTTTAACGTCTGACATGAACTTAGCAATGCTTACGCTAGCTGCCGCAACACAAGCGACCATTGCTGTCTTACAACTAATGTCGACAATATCTTTGACTAAATCCTTATTTTCATGGATAAATTTGAAAGATGCATTAGTGTAATCCATGCAGTAGCCGTGAATAGTGTTCATCAGGTCTTTCACTTGAGTGTAGCCACTCTTTTCAGCACGTTTTGGTTCATCCTCTGGGTTGATTTGAGTTCTTACATCATTGTTCATAACAAATACCTCACTTTCACCTTATATTCTACCTTTTTCTAGGTCTTCTTAAGTACCTTAATGCACCATTTTTAATATATTTTTGAAATTGCTCGTAAAGTGGGTCAAAGATCTGAGGCTGCTCTTCATTGTGGGACAACATTGTCTTAGGGAAGAAGAAACGCTCGTCACCTTGGAAGGTACCGTTTAAGGCGCAAACCAATGGACTTAATTGCGATAATTCGATTAAGCTACCATCATCTTGCATGATTTCAATTTGGCTGTTGGCATTTTTACCAGTAGGCTTGTAAGCATCGTATGGTTCGTCAAAAGCTGAGTTAGTAGCGGTGTAGTAATCTGGGTTGAAGCCGGCTTGCTTGATCAAATTCTTCAATTTTGGCAACAAGTTCTTAGTTTCTTCATCGATTCTGACACTAGCGAGTGGCTTTCTGTATAAATAGCGCTTGGCTAAATCAGATAAAATGGGATCTTGCGCTTCTGTCCACATCAAGAAGTTAGTTTCCATGACGCCGTCGTCTAACTTTAAGTAGTCTTCAAGCGCCCAGTTGCCAGCCAAAAACTTGGCCAAACTTGGTGTAACTTTTAAATTGCCTTCTTTGTAAATGTCTTGAGCGCGTTCAAGCAAATGATGTAAGATAACTTCCATTGAACGACCAACGCGGTGGAAGTAGACTTGTTGGTACATTTGGTAACGTGACACGATATAGTCTTCTACGGCATGCATCCCGTTATTGGTAAAGCAAATGCCACCTTGGTATGGGCGAATCACGCGCAAAATGTGGGACAAATCAAAGCGTCCGTAGTTAACGCCAGTGAAGTAGGCATCACGTTGCAAGTAGTCCATTCTGTCGGCATCAGCCTGACTTGAAATCATCTTAACTACTTGAGGGTTAGGGTAAGTTTTAGCAATTACGCTAGCAACTTGTTCAGGAAAGTTTGGCGCAACTTGTTTTAATGCCTTGTTGATTTCAGTATTAGGATCCTTGATGATCTTTTGCCCAATCTTTTCGTGGTTGGTGCCAAAAAGGTGCTCGAATGTGTGCGAATAAGGGCCGTGGCCGATGTCGTGAAGCAGGCCAGCACATTCTACTAACAGACGGTTATCATCGTCCCAGAGGCCGTCTCCTGGTATTATCGAAGGATATTTCTTTGCGAAGATATCGCAGATGCGGCGCGTTAATTCATAAACGCCCAAGTTATGTTCAAATCTGGTGTGCGTTGCCCCAGGAAAGACATAGCTGACAGGTCCAAGCTGCTTAATTCTGCGCAGCCGCTGGAATTCTTTTGATTTTACGATATCGAAGATAACTTTATCTTCAATATGGATGTAGCCGTGCACCGGGTCACGGAGTACAACTTCTTGTTTTAGTTTTTTACTTTGAAATCTTGCCATAAACATTCACCAAGCTTGTTAATTTAATTTTTGAAAAAATATATTAAAATAGAGTATACCTATATAAATTATAGCAAAGATGTGTCTGAAGTGCTTAACGGAAGGGATGAGAGCGTGACCGATATTACAATCAATTTAACTAGCAAAATTACTCAAGATAACGATACTGAAACTTTTACCAGAACAGCACCAGGAAAGATGACCGAAGACGGGGACATTATTCGCATTTCCTACGCTGAAGAGGGTGCAATTCCCGTCAAAGTGCTTTTAAAGGACGACAAATTGTTGATCAGACGAGGCGTTGATCACAACAACTACTCGTTCATGAAGTTTGTTCCCGGTGAAAAGGAGAGCTGCCGTTATGTAGTTGAAGGCAGACAAATGGATATGGTCAGCGTGACCAACCTGCTCGAATACACAGAAGATGAAGGTTCTCATAAACTTCGGGTTGAATATGACCTCTTTAATGGACTATACTTAATAGGTAACTATGCAGTCACGTTGATTTTTACTTAAACGCCTAGTAGAATAGTAAAGATTGTAAAAGAGAGGACGTACAGCTGTGGGATTAGACAAATTTAAAGACAAAAACCGCGACGAATTATCAATGATCGAAGTTGCTCGTGCAATTTTGGAAGATAATGGTAAGAGAATGGCATTTGCCGATATTGTTAATGCCGTACAAAAATACTTGAACAAGAGTGACGAAGAAATTCGTGAACGTTTGCCACAATTCTATACTGACATGAACACCGATGGTGAATTTATTTCCATGGGTGAAAATGTTTGGGCACTTCGCTCATGGTTCCCATACGAATCAGTTGACGAAGAAGTTAACCACCCAGAAGATGAAGACGAAGACGATGCACGTAAGCACCACAAGAAGGTTAATGCCTTCTTAGCCAGTGCAACTGGTGACGATGACATCATCGACTACGACAATGACGACCCAGAAGACGACGACTTAGATGCCACTGCTGATGATAGCGATGACGACTACGGCGACGCCGATTCTGATTACGATGAAGATAACGATGATACTGATGACGTATTGCCAGACGGTATCGAAGGTCAATTGTCACAATTAAACGATGACGATGATGAAGAAGAAGATAATTAATTTGCTTGACGCTTGACTTAAGAAGAAAAAGCAGATAGTATTTTTCTTGGGCACCCTATGTGCGTTTAGCTCCCTAATTTGAGGGAGCTTTTTTGTTTGAAGGATAAATAATAAAGGAGCAGAAAATGACAAAATACATCTTCGTAACTGGCGGTGTCGTATCTTCACTTGGTAAAGGTATTACTGCATCAAGTCTAGGTCGACTTCTCAAGAATCGTGGTTTAAAGGTAACCATGCAAAAGTTTGACCCATACATCAACATTGACCCAGGTACAATGAACCCATACCAACACGGTGAAGTTTATGTTACCGACGATGGTACAGAAGCAGACCTTGATTTAGGTCACTATGAAAGAATCGTAGACGTTAGAACTAGCAAGTACTCTAACGTAACTACTGGTAAGATTTACCAAGAAGTTTTGGAAAAAGAACGTCGTGGTGACTACCATGGTGCAACAGTTCAAGTAATTCCTCATATTACTGACATGATCAAGAAGAAGATCATGCGTGCAGCTCTTACTACTGATTCTGACGTAATCATTTCAGAAATTGGTGGTACTGTTGGTGATATCGAATCAACTCCATTCATGGAAGCTATTCGTCAAATGCGTCGTGAAGTTGGTGAAGACAACGTAATGTACATTCACTGTACTTTAGTACCACTTCTTCACGCAGCTCACGAAATGAAGACTAAGCCAACTCAACATTCAGTTGCAGAACTTCGCAGCATCGGTATTCAACCAAACATGCTTGTTCTTCGTGCGGAAGAGCCAATCGACCAAGAACACAAGGACAAGATCTCAACCTTCACCGATGTTCCTGTTGACCGAATCATTGAATCAATTGATGCTCCTTCATTGTTCGATGTGCCTTTGGCTTTCCAAAAGCAAGGAATGGATCAAAAAGTTTGTGACTTCTTGCACCTTGAAAGTCCAAAGCCAGAAGCTGACATGGAAGCTTGGAAGAAGCTTGACGAACGTGCTAAGAGCTTGAAGCACAAGACTAAGATTACTTTAGTAGGTAAGTATGTAGAACTTGAAGATGCCTACATTTCAGTTACTGACGCTTTGCAACACGCAGGTTACCTTTACAACACTAAGATTGAAGTTGATAAGGTTCAAGCTGAAGATGTAACTGAAGACAACATTGCAGAAATCATGAAGGGTTCAGACGGTTTAATCGTTCCTGGTGGTTTTGGTACTCGTGGTCTTGAAGGTATGATCACTGCTATCAAGTACGCTCGTGAAAATGATATCCCATTCTTAGGTATTTGCTTGGGTATGCAAATGGCTAGTGTTGAATTTGCCCGTGACGTATTGCACCTTGAAGATGCCAACTCTGCAGAAGCTGAACCAGACTGCAAGAACAACATTATCGACATCATGGCTGACAAGCGTGACGAAGAAAATATCGGTGGTACTTTACGTTTAGGTCTTTACCCAGCTGCTCTTAAGAAGGGTACTAAGACTCGTGAAGCTTACGACGACCAAGATGTTATTCAAGAACGTCACCGTCACCGTTTCGAATTTAACAACAAGTACCGTGACGCATTTGAAAAGGCCGGTATGGTCTTCTCAGGTGTTTCACCAGACAACCGCTTAGTTGAAATTATTGAATTGCCAAAGAAGAAGTTCTTCATCGCAGCTCAATACCACCCAGAATTCTTGAGCCGTCCACAACGTCCAGAAGGCTTGTTCAAGTCATTTATTGGTGCAGCTAGTGGTCTTCCAGCTGAAAAATTCTAGAATAATAGATTTGAATTATACAAAATCTTAAGAAAACAAGAACCGAGGGACTCAGCTCTTGTTTTTTTTGCGAATATCCTTTAACATTATTATGATTAATTGAAAGTAGAAAAGGATTTGTTTTCGCCAATGAAGCAGATGATTATTCATGGTGGAAAGCCCCTGCAGGGTGATGTTTGGATTGGTGGAGCTAAGAACTCAACTGTTGCATTGATTCCGGCATCGATTTTGTCTAGAACACCGGTAACTTTGGAAGGCGTCCCAAGAATTGCTGATGTTATTAACTTGATGGACTTGTTGAGTGAGATGGATGTGCATTGCGACTTCGGAGAGACAACTTTGTGCATTGATCCAACCGATATTAAGATGAGTCCTTTGCCAGCTGGTAAGATTAAGAGTTTGCGTGCTTCATATTACTTTATGGGTGCACTTCTTGGTCGATTTGGCAAAGCAGTTGTGGGCTTCCCTGGTGGTGACGATATTGGACCACGTCCTATTGACCAACATATTAAGGGCTTTGAAGCCTTAGGCGCCAGCGTAAAAAATGAAAATGATCAAATTATAATTACGGCTCCTGAAGATGGCTTGCATGGTGCGAAGATTCACCTTAAGATGCCATCCGTTGGTGCTACGATGAATATTATTATGGCCAGTGTGACTGCGCAAGGCCAAACTATTATTGAAAATGCAGCCAAAGAACCAGAAATCATTGATTTAGCTACCTTCTTGAACAACATGGGGGCAGTTATTCGTGGTGCAGGTACTGACTCAATCAGAATTGAAGGTGTGGACATGCTTAAGGCACAAATTCCACATACGATTATTCCTGATCGAATTGAAGCAGGTACTTATGTATCGCTTGCTGCATGCATCGGCAATGGCATTAGAATTCATAATATTATTGAGGAACACCTTGATTCATACCTAGCTAAGGTAGAGGAAATGGGCGTTGTTATTGATGCGGATGAAGATTCACTTTATGTGTACCCAGCCGGTGATTTGAAGATGGTGCAAGTTAAGACTGATGTTTATCCAGGTTTTGCGACAGATTTACAACAGCCAATTACGCCACTTCTTTTGACCGCTAAGTCTGGTGAAGGCGTAGTGATCGATAACATTTATCCAAAGCGAATTGGTCATATTGCGCAATTGCAAAAGATGGGTGCTAACATTAAGGTTGAAGATAATATTATCTTGGCTCATCCAACCCCTCAACTTCACGGTGCAGAAGTAACTGCCGGTGAAATTAGAGCAGGTGCATGTTTAATGATTGCAGGTTTAATGGCTACAGGAACAACGATAATCGACAAGGCAGGTAATATCTTGCGTGGATATGACCGTGTCGAAGAGAAGTTGCGTCAACTTGGTGCTGATGTGAGTATCAAAGATGACCCTTCCGTTCCCGGCATTTTAGATAATATATAAAAGCAGGACTTGCATAATTATTTTAGATTAGTAAAATCATATATTGTGGCGGAATAGCAGGGTAGGCTGTTCCGTCTTTTTTTGTACAAAAAAATCGCATGACATTCGCCATGCGATTTTTATTATCTAAAATTTAGTTTTTTACTAATCGAGCAAGTCGTACTTCAAAGTCATCAAGCCGTGACCTTCGTCAACCATTTGACCAAGAAGTTCAACAGTGTTGTTGTAAACAGTGTCAGCCATCTTTTGGTTAGCTGCAATAAGTTTATCTTGTAATTCCTTACCTGAAAGATCCTTAACTTCCTTGTCAGTGTCGTGTTGGATCTTGTGGCATTGTGCCAAACTCTTTTGTTCAAAGGCATCTTCAAGTTCGCCGTATACACGGTAGTTGGTGTCGCCAAGTTGTGCAGTCAACTTGTTAAGCCAGAAAATCTTGTTCAAGTTGAACTTAGGAGTAGTTTGGAAGCTTTCTGGAGTAGTAGTTACGTTAGTATAGAATGGCACCATTGAATTGAAGGTGTTTGGACCAAATGCCAACCATTGAACACCAGCGATTTCTGCAGGAACGTCGTTTCTGATTTGCAAAATGTGAGTTTCGAAGTTTCTGTTGATACCGATTGGACGGAAGGTCTTCTTTTGTTCAGGAGTACCTTGATCACCATATGCATCGTATGGAGTGTCTTGGTAGTGTGAACTTTCAGCCCACTTGATGTCTTCGATTGAGATCAAACGATTTGCGTGGCAAATAAATGGTTGATCTTGGTCAGCAGGAGTGCCACCGAAGTCTGGGTCGAAGTAGTTGTGGATGTACCAAGCACGTGGGTTGTTGTAGTGAGCATCCTTGATAGTTGATGAACCAAAGATGTGACGCATGTTGTAGCCTTCACGGTCTGGGTTCAAGTGGTATTCACTGATTAAGTCCTTCAAGTCGCTTGCTGCAGCGAAGTTGTCAGTGTCATCGAAGTCGAATTCATCGATGTTCAAACGGTTTGGTGCGATAACGTATGCATCGTCAGGGATGCGACGTGCGATCCAGTGGTGGCCACCGATAGTTTCAAGGTACCAAATAGTGTCCTTGTCTGAGAAGGCCATACCATTCATTTCGTAGGTACCGTATTTTTCAACAAGGTAACCTACACGCTTAACACCGTCAAATGCTGAATGAAGGTATGGAAGAGTTAAAGTAACAAAGTCTTCTTCACCTAAACCGCCTTCTGATGGGTCAAGAAGTGGGTCAACGCCTTGGATGCGTGAGTTAGTAGTGATAGTTTCAGTAGCAGTCATCGCAATGTTTTCTGCGTTGATACCTGCAGCACCCCAAATACCATTTTTGCCTGAAACATCAGGTGCAGAGGTGTAACGAAGAGGAGTTGCAGCTAAATCTTCGTCGTCGATCTTTTGCTTGCTGATAACGCTAGTGTAGTGCTTAGGTTGGTCTTCTGGGTTAACTGCCTTGAAGCCTTCAGGGATAATAACACGACCACCATCTTCACTACGAGCGATCATAGTTGAACCGTCAATAGTTGCTTTTTTACCTACTAAGATAGTAGTACATTCTGTTTGTTTCATTTGATCATTCCTTTACTAGATAAGATTTACTTCATATTAATATTGTATGCAAAAAAGACATTAATTTCCACGAAATACGTTAGGACTGACGCCGCTATATCGTTTAAATGCCTTGGAGAAGGTGAATTCGTCGCCGTAGCCGACCGTATGCGCGATTTGCTTTAAATTATGCGTAGTATTTTGCAACTCCTTCTTAGCGGCCTCCATCCGCAATTGCATCAGATATTTTTGCGGCGAAATCTTGGTATTCTTTCTAAATAGGGCATACAAAAAACTACGCGAAACGCCAAGCCGGTTGCAGAGCTCCACGATGTTGCAAGTAGGGTCGGTGTAGTTTTTGTTCAAATAATCAATAGCGATTTGGTATTGATCGACCTTAGGTGTTTTGCGAACCGGTGGGTGATCAGGAAATTCGTTAACGAGGTGATAGAAGAGCTGATAGGTGAGAGAGGCAATTTGAATGTTATTAAGTAGCGAGGTCTTCTTGTTTAAAATGCCGTAGATTTTATGTAAAGTCGTGAAGAACTTAGTGTTTTGAATCTGCCGCAAAAAGTTTTTATTAGGCAAATTAGAAGCCTTAATCATCTGGTTGGTGCCAGGACCGGCTAACCCAATCCAGAAATACTGCCATGGTTCATCATGATCTGCTTGAAAGTAGCAGGTTTGACTACGTGGAATGTAGAATAGGTCGCCTTCTTTTAATTTGACTGAGTGGTGGCCGCTTGAAGTAAAAGTGCCTTTACCCGACATGATGTAATAGAGGACATCGTTTTTGCGCAAATTATTGCCTTCGAAGTATTCGTCAGGCTGACAAGCTTGCTCACCATAAAATAGAATGTGGCTTTCGAGATTTTGATTGTTGAAATTATGATATTGGTTCGGCATATTTTCCTCGCTATTGAAAAACTTTTCTTCTATTCCTATTATAGAGAATGATTAAGATTAAGGGGAAGAATGAGTATGGAAAAAGACAAGCAGGATAGATTTTTTGAACGATTTCAGACATCGCTAAGAGAACACCTACTCACTTTTAACGATGGCGTGATTGCGATTATTATTACGATTATGGTGTTGTCGATTCCTGCACTTAGAAGTGACGGCGACTTTTGGTATGATGCGCACCGCATTTTTATCACCTTTAAAAGAGCGACGAAACAGGTCGTCATCGCAGATTTTTTTCTACTGACACTATCGTTTATTCCCGTGATGACTAAGTGGATTATCATTGATCCTTCGCAAATGGCGCTAGCAGTCTACGGCGGCGTTTATCTGTTGGTGCAAGTGTGTGCGTTTTGGATCTTTGTGGCTGGCAATTATGGCCGTGTTCATAATGGAGCCGTTTGGCAGACCGCGTTAGTTAGAACGCTGTTGATCGGGATGCCACTAGCTGTAGTTTTAATTCTTTTGCCTAAAATCACCTTAATCATGTACTTAGTTTTGCTCATCATTTCGTTCTTCGCACCTGATCGAGCACCTAGACGACATTATCATAAAAAGTAAAACGCCTGATTTTTTGTCAGGCGTTTTATGTAGGGTCTAAAGAAATATTTATAGAAAAAATATGTGAGATTTATAAATTATGAAATGGGATATTCAGCTTATTTGGCACCACTTCTTCCATTAAATATAAGGTTAAGCAAAGTAGCACAAATGCTGGCTACTACGATACCGTTACCCAAGAACAATTGAATAGTTTGAGGAAGGTCTTGGAAAATTTGTGGGTAAACGGTAACGCCTAAACCTAATCCGATAGAGATAGCTACAACCAAGATGTTACGGTTGTTTTCAAAGTCAACTTTGGTTAACATTCTGATCCCTTGAACGGCGATCATGGTGAACATGACTAACATGGCGCCGCCTAAGACAGAATCAGGAATAATGGTTACTAAAGCGCCGATTTTAGGAAGAAGACCCATAGCCATCAATAAGCCGGCAGCCCAGTAGATTGGGCGTTTTGTTTTAATACCAGATAATTGAAGCAGGCCAACGTTTTGTGAGAATGTAGTGTAGGGGAAGGTGTTGAAAAGCCCACCGAAGACTTGTGCCAGTCCTTCGGCACGATAACCGCGTTTAAGGTCATCTTCGGTAATATCTTTATGAAGCAGGTCGCCGATTGCAAAGAAGACACCGGTTGATTCAACCATAGAAACCAATGCAATGATGATCATTGTTAAACAAGACGACCATTCAAATTCAGGCGCTCCGAAGTAGAAAAGCTGTGGCAGGTGGAACCATGAAGCTTGTATAACTGGTTTTAAGGAAACAAGTCCCATGAAACTTGCAATAACGGTTCCGGCGATTAATCCGATCAAAACAGAAATTGAACGAAGGAATCCTTTGGTCCAGACTTCGATGGCAACGATGATGAGGATGGTAAGAAAGGCAGCGATAAGATTTTTCGCATCACCGAAGTCTTTGGCTTGAGCATTGCCACCGCCCATGTTTTGGACAGCAACAGGAACCAAAGTTAACCCAATAACTGTAATTAAAGTTCCTGTGACGACTGGCGGGAACAGCTTTTTAATTTTTGAGAACCAACCAGCGACTAGGAAAACGAAGATACCGGCGACGATGATTGCGCCGTACATCGTGTTGATCGAAAATTTTTGTCCGATCATTTCAAGTGGGGCAACAGCTTGGATGGCACAGCCTAAAACAACGGGAAGGCCGATACCAAAGTATTTGTTGCGGAACAATTGGATCATGGTGGCAAGACCACACATGAAGATATCAATGGAAACAAGGTAAGTCATTTGTTCGCTATTGAATTTAAGTGCGGTACCGATCAAAAGAGGAACGGCAACAGCACCGGAATACATGGCGAGCAGGTGTTGCAAACCTAAGACAGCAGCTTTTTTGTGACTAACTTCTTTTTGTGCCATTTTTTATTTATTCTTCTCCTTCGAAGTGTACTTTACCGTCTTTGAAACTGTCGATACTTGCTAGAGCTTCAAAGCGTAAGCCTTCGTTTTTAACCCAGTCGCTTCCGCCTTGGAAGGTTTTGGCAACGACGGCACCGACACCAACGATGTCACAGCCGGCTTGTTTAGCAATGTTAACCATACCTTTAACGGCTTCACCGTGGGCAACGAAGTCATCAACGATTAAAAGGTGTTCACCTTTGTGTAAGAATTTTTCTTCAACACAGATCTTGTTGGTAACTTTCTTGGTGTATGAGAAGACATCTGCCCAGTAAACTGCGTCGTTAAGAGTAGATGGCTTCTTCTTTCTGGCAAAGACCATTGGCACGCCCAATTGATAAGCGGTCATGATGCCAGGTGCGATACCTGATGCTTCACAGGTCAAAATCTTGTCGATTTTTTCATCGGCGAAAAGTCGCTTGAATTCTTCACCAACTTGCATCATTAACTTGGGATCAACTTGGTGGTTCAAGAATGAGTTAATCTTAAGAACATCGCCGTCTAAAACTTCCCCATCTCGTTTAATTCTGTCTTCTAATAACTTCAACTACTTAATCCTCCTAAAGAAATAAGGACCTCTTCTACCTACGTTTAGGTAAAAGAAGTCCTTAAGATGTTTTTCTTAACTTTCATTCACCTATAGTCCACCATTTACGGTAGTGGGTAGAAACTGTCGACCTTATTTCGACGATATATAGATATTCTTGTGTTGGTTTAATAGTAACAAAATACATTGCCGAACACAAGTGGGAAATTAAGCATTAATGTTCGATTATTTCTAATCGGAGGCGACGTCGTCGCTTTTCATACTGAAGATTTTTTCTAAAATGCCGTAGGTAATTCCGGAGATAGGCCAAACGATCCAGCTTGTTTTGCGGCGTGTAGTCTTTAACTTGAAGAAGAATGTCGTAGCCATCTTCGATGGTGTTGGTTTTGACAAAGAAGAAAACTCCGATAGCAATTAAAATCAGGGTGATGGCAACTGAACCGGTCATCAGTGAATCGATTTGATTGCCGGAAAGATGTTGGGTGAAGAATGCGCCGCAGAGAATTGGAATGGCGGAGATGATGCATAAAACGGTGGCGGTGATCGTCATTGCTGTGTAGGTTGAAGCATATTGTTCTTTTTCGGCTTCAACTTGTTTAGTCGTTTCCTCGTCTAGAGTGCAGTTCTCGTATTCTAGTTTTTCATAGATTTTGATGTAGCGATTAGATGCGATGAAGAATGCGACACCGGTAGCGACGATGATCAGTAAAATGATGACGCCTAATGCAGTCATCGTGTCTACTGATGGTGTAGATGAACCAAGCTTGGCAAAGCTAATGAGCGCAAGAAGGGGAGCCGAGCTTAGAATGCAAAGTAAAACTCCTGTGGCAGTTAAATTAGCTGACTTTTTGCGTGGTCGTTAAATCGAATTGCTCTTGAGTAATTTATATTCACACATTATTAATCTTTCATGAATAAAGCAGCCCAATGCAATGGCAATAATAATAACAGGTAAGACATATGATACTGTCCCTAAAATATTAGGAGAGATAAATGTGAAAGAAGAAAATAGACAAAATGCTGCAATTGATAGAAAAATTAGAGCAAGAGTTAAACTTTCAAAATGAGCTGCATTTTTTGCAACTTCCAAATATTGAGTGATTTCATGATCACTAATCTTGGGTAATTTTTTAGTTTCTTCTTCCGTTGTTTTCCCGGGTAATTCAAAAGAAGGTGTACCATTTTTTAATAAATAATCAGTGGTAACACCGAATAATTCTGATAAATCGACAATCTTTTCAATATCAGGAATCGATTGATTACTTTCCCACTTAGAAACGGCTTGGCGACTGACATTCATTTTTTCAGCCAAAGTTTCTTGAGAAAGACCAGATTTTTTGCGTAATTCTGCAATTTTTTGACCTAGTTTCATAATTGGTCGTCCTTTCTGTTTTGGTGATGATTTTAATTTATAAAAAAGATTAGTTGCTAACAAGAACTTTTTGCTTGCGTCTTAGGCAACTAGCGGTTGCAACTGGTAGTTGCATTACCTAAAAGCTGAACATTTAACTTCGGTTTCATAAATATTGATTGACCTTTTTGAAAATTCCTAGTAAAGTTGATTAAAAATGTGTAGTTGAAAAGAGGGAGAATCAAGTGGCTAAAAATCTAGACGATTTTGACAAGATTATTGTTCTTGACTTTGGTAGTCAATACAATCAATTAATCACTCGACGCATTCGTGATTTTGGCATCTACTCAGAACTTTTGCCCCACGATCTTTCAATTGACAGGATCAAGGAAATGAATCCTAAAGGAATTATTTTCTCAGGTGGTCCAAACAGTGTTTATGACGATGGTGCTTTGAAGGTTGATCCTGAAATCTTTAAATTGGGTATTCCTATTTTGGGTATTTGTTACGGGATGCAACTGATGAGCTATGACTTGGGCGGCAAGGTTGAACCTGCTGATAACAAGGAATACGGTAGAGCAAACATTACTGTCGAAGATCCAGACAGTGCTTTATTCAAGGGCTTACCAAGCAAGCAATACGTTTGGATGAGCCACGGTGACTTAGTAACCCAAGCACCTAAGGGCTTTGAAGTAACTGCTTCAAGCAAGAACTGTCCAATCGCTGCAATTAATAACCCAGACAAGAAGTTTTACGGTATCCAATTCCACGCTGAAGTTCGTAACTCAGAATATGGTTTGGACATCTTGAAGCGTTTTGCCTTTGACGTTTGTGGTGCCGTAGCTAACTGGACGATGGATGACTTCATCGACATGAAGATTGGCGAAATCCGTAAGGAAGTCGGTGACAAGAAGGTTATCTTAGGTCTTTCTGGTGGTGTTGACTCAAGTGTTACTGCCACTTTGCTTCACAAGGCAATTGGTAATCAATTGACTGCTATTTTCGTTGATCACGGGATGCTTCGTAAGGACGAAGGCGACCAAGTTATGAAGGCTTTGAACAAGGACCTCGGTGTTAACATTATCCGTGTTAACGCACAAAAGAGATTCTTGGACAAGCTTAAGGGCGTAACTGATCCTGAAAAGAAGCGTAAGATCATCGGTAAGGAATTTATCGAAGTCTTCAACGAAGAAGCTAAAAAGATTAAGGATGTTGACTTCTTAGCACAAGGTACTTTGTACACTGACGTCATTGAGTCAGGTACTAATACTGCTCAAACTATCAAATCACACCACAACGTAGGTGGTCTTCCTAAGGACATGCACTTTAAACTTATTGAACCACTTCGCAAGTTGTTCAAGGATGAAGTTCGTGAACTTGGTGAAAAACTTGGTATTCCACATGACTTAGTATGGCGTCAACCATTCCCAGGTCCAGGTCTTGGTATTCGTGTTCTTGGCGAAGTTACTGAACCTAAGCTGAAGATCGTGCGTGAATCTGATGCGATTTTGCGTGACGAGATTAAGAAAGCTGGATTGCAAGAAAAGATTTGGCAATACTTTACTGTTTTGCCAGGAATTCGTTCAGTTGGTGTGATGGGTGATGGTCGTACTTATGACTACACCATTGGTATTCGTGCCGTAACTTCAATTGACGGTATGACTGCAGACTTTGCGAAAATTCCATGGGACGTACTTGGTCACATTTCAGATAGAATCGTTAACGAAGTAGATAACGTTAACCGTGTAGTTTACGATGTAACGAGTAAGCCACCTTCCACTATTGAATGGGAATAGAAATGAATATAAGAAAAGCTCACAATTAATTTTGTGGGCTTTTTAGATGTAAATTTGTTATAATTTAAGTAAAGAAAAAAGAGATCTGTAGATCTCTTTTTGCAGCCCGCCTTAAGAGCGGTGGCTAAAAGTTATATTTTCGACATGCGCCTACTCAATAACTTACCCAAGTTAATAGATTGAGCGGCGTTTTTATTTTTTGTGCTGGTCGATGTATGTCAGCAAAGTTAACAGGAACATCCCAAGCAAAAGAAAGTGAAGAATTGAAAAACTATAGCCTGACATTAGAAACACCAATAGGTCTTCTCAAAATTACAGCAAATGATAAAGCAATTATTGCGATTAAGCCTATTGAGGTTGAAAAGAATAGATTACTATCTGAGGATGCCAACGAATTAGTTAAAAAATGTGCTCAAGAGCTAAAAGAATACTTGGCAGGTCAACGTACAAATTTCGACTTACCATTAGCACCTAAAGGGACTGATTTTCAAGAACAGGTTTGGCAAACTCTTCAAAAAATTCCTTATGGCGAAACAAGAACTTATGGTGAAGTCGCACAGATGATGGGTAAGCCGAAGGCTGCTCGTGCAATTGGCATGGCTAACCATACTAATCCTATTTTGATATTAATACCATGTCATCGTGTGATTGGTGTAAATGGTAGTTTAACCGGCTATGCAGCGGGAATAGAAAATAAGAAGTATTTACTTGAATTAGAAAAGAGCAAGGAAAAAGTGTAATAATATATTTTTGTAGTTATGATACTATCTTTTCATCTCTAAATAGTGTGCCAAAAGGGACAAGACTTTGTTTGCTTTATCTTCACCTTTTATTTTAGACAAAATAAAAAGTGCCAGATCACGAATCCGTCGATTCATGATCCAACACTAGGTTAGTATGTTTATATTGCATTAATATTTATCTTCATCCTGTAGTAATTGCTTAGCTAAATTCAATTCCTTTTCTTGATCTGGAGACATCGTTGGATAAGCTAATGGTAACTTTTCTAATCGCTTAGTCAGAATATCAGATACGATTAAACGTGAGTACCATTTATCATCTGATGGAATGACATACCAAGGATTCTTCTCAGTTGCTGTGGCATTAATGGCTTTTTCATAAACACTTTGGTACTTATTCCAATAATGACGTTCTTTAATATCAGAAGAAGATAGTTTCCAATTCTTTTTTGGTGTTTGAATTCTTGCCATAAAACGTCTTTTTTGTTCATCTTTAGAAATATGGAGGAAGAATTTAAGAATTACGTAGCCATTTCTCGTTAAATATTCTTCATAATTACGAATATCTTTATAACGGTTCTCAAAGAAATGATCATCGATATCTGTTAGAGAATGAATATTTGGCAAATTATCATTCAATATAATCTGTGGATGAACACGTGAAATTAAAACATCTTCATAGTAAGAGCGATTAAACACACCTATATGTCCACGTGGTGGCAATTCTCGATTAACCCGCCAAAGATAGTCATGATTTAATTCTTCTGCTGTTGGTTGTTTAAAACTGACTGCATTAAAGCCGCTAGGGTTAACGCCAGAGAGAATATGCTTAACCATACTATCTTTACCAGCCGCATCCATACCCTGTAATACAATTAGAATGCTATATTCATGTCGAGCATTCATTTTAGCTTGTGCTTTATCAATGTGCTTAATATTTTGTTTGATTTGTTTTTTTATTTTCTTTAATTTTTTACTAGAGTCTTCTACAAAAGTTGGGGCTTTAGAAATTTGAAAGTTTGCTTTTCTGTAACAGAATTGTTTTGTTTCCATAATAAAATCGCCTCTTTGTGTTTACTATAGACATGTTGTAAGTGATTGTCTAGAAAAAGCACTTTAAAAATGTTAATTGGAATCAAGTTAATCAGGAATACAAACGTGATTATGCTAAAGCTGCTGTAGCTGTGATGGAGAATAAGGGAATAGACCACCAAAAAAGCTCTCGGCATCGAAACAATGCTGAGAGCTTTCTCATTATTTAGATAATTTGTGCACTTTATGAGCTAGAACCATTTCTTTGTTACGATCTTCGTAGATGACATCCTTTACATAATTCCATGGTGCTAATAAACGCCCCTTATTATTACGCCGGAATAAAAAATCGGCGTGATGATTATTAAGGTGACGCAAATATCTCTTAGCATTTTGAATATGCGTATAATGTTTTAATGCAATTCTAGGCTCAAAGTCGATGATCTTATGATCAGCGTTAAAGATTGGATGAACTTTATGGTGCCAATTCTTTGTATCGGCAATGTGTTGGCTCACTTTCTTACCAGCATTGACGATGTTCTCCTTAGTGGCCAAACCATTCTGATCTTCCAATTGTGCGTGTGGATCCAAATAATAGTTTCCTAAACCGTCTTGACGATAGAGTCTTAATTTTTTGAAAGACTTATCTTTGTGGTCCATTTTAACTTCGATAACATCACCATTAACATGATTCATTAAATACATGTGATGTTTTTTTGTATAATTAACACTTTTCATGATCAGAAATTTCACCCCTATTCAACCTAAAAATTATAAACATATTTTCTTTCGATGTATAGCAGAATAGCACAAAATTTTAGATAAATCATCTTTTTCAGCTTGAATAGGTTTATCTTAATAAAGAAATATTCGGGGAAAGGCTAAAGAATGCGTTAATTCAAAATTTTTTCTAATTCTTTACTAAATTCGTCTTTTTGCAATGTAGTAGTTAGATAATGAATTTGAGCTTGGTTATCATAAACTGTGAAAGCAATTCTGACGGAACCCATTTTCCCTAAATTTAGTCGCATTTCATAGCAGGGAAGTCCATTAATTTTCTGTTGAGTGGCAACCTTGACTTTTGTCATGCCGGTTTGCACTTCTTTAGTAATTGCAGTTGTAATTTTGGTTTGAGCTAACTTTTTAGCTTGAGGATGTTTTTTAAAAAATGCTTTACAGCCTTTATGACTAAATTTCAATTTAAGCATTGGCATCACAATCTTTGTAAAAGTAGATATCACTTTTGTTTTCTTGTGGTGTGCCACGGTAATTACGATTGTTAAAGCCGCCAATTTCAAAACCATTTTTTAGATAAAATAGACAAGCAGATAAGTTGTTATCTTGCCCGATAGTATAGATGCCTTGCATTTTTCTCTTTTTTGCTTCATTCATGCAGGCTGCGATAAGTTTGCTACCAATACCATGTTTACGGTAAGCAGAATTAACTTTTAGATCATCTAAATAAAGATACTTGAACATGTCTTTTTGCAAGATAGCTAAGCCAATGCATTTTTCGCCCTCATAAGCACCTAAGTAGATTGCATTATCATCATAATCATAATTTTCATTGGGAAAACATTGAGTTGAAGTTTGTTCAAATCTTTTAATAGTATAATCCCATTTTCCGTTTTCTAGACTAGGAATCATTTGACCCCAGATTTTAAATGGTTCATTGGGTAAATTAATATCTATTTGATTATGAATTGCTTTAATTTGAATTGACATCGTATTTCCTTTAAGTTTAACAAAAAGCAGCTTTTTTACGTTTTTTCATTAATTAGTACACATAGAATTATAAAAACGGCGTTTTATTATTTGGCGTGTAAAAAACATGCTTAGCTTTCCGTGAAGCTAAGCATGATGTCCCATAATACAATAAAGCCGCCTGTATTTTTACAGACGGTTTTATTGTAAGAAAAAATATAGTAGATGACAACCATTATTGGATTTGAAGAGTACTTTTCAAAAATTGAAAGGAAGAATTGTATGCGTTTGATTCCTGTTAAGCAGGCAACTACTTTGCTTAAAAGAATATGTAACGATAAAAGTAAATATCGTGAAATTAAACTGCTCACTGCTAAAAAGGACCGCTCTATTACAGTTAAAAATAATGGCACTGAATTAACTTTAATTGAAAATGGTTATTTGCATTTTTCTAAAAATTATTCATTAAAAGAAATATCTACTTGTCGACATGCTGTACAAGCAGCTTTTAGAAAAGAGTTTCCTCGTAGCAATCGAGCTTATCTGATGACAGTGCTAGAATAGTAAATCATTCTTATTAATAGTATAATTTCAATAAAAATAATAAGGGGGCTAAATCCTTGAAATATGCAGAAAAATCACCCGCATTATGGGATGCAATTCATCAAGAAGAAAAACGCCAGCAGAATACCATTGAGCTAATTGCTTCAGAAAATATTGTTTCTGATGCCGTTCGTGAAGCACAAGGCTCTGTTTTAACCAATAAATATGCCGAAGGTTATCCTGGTAGACGTTATTATGGTGGTTGCCAATATATCGATAAGGTTGAACAGCTTGCTATTGATTATGCTAAGAAATTATTCAATGCGAAGTTTGCTAACGTTCAACCTCATTCTGGTTCGCAAGCGAATATGGCAGTTTATCAGGCACTTTTAAAACCAGGCGATACTATCTTGGGTATGGGGATGGATGCCGGTGGTCACCTTACCCATGGAGCTAAAGTCAACTTTAGTGGAAAAGAATATCATTCCTATAGCTATGGTTTAAATGTAAAAACTGAAGAATTAGATTTTGATCAGATTAGAGAAACTGCTTTAAAAGTTAAGCCAAAATTAATTGTAGCTGGTGCATCTGCTTACAGCCGAATTATTGATTGGCAAAAGTTCCGTGAAATTGCCGATGAAGTTGGTGCTTATCTTATGGTAGATATGGCCCATATTGCTGGTTTGGTCGCCACCGGTCAACATCCTAGTCCGATTCCGGTTGCCGATGTGGTCACGACTACAACGCACAAGACTTTGCGTGGTCCACGTGGTGGGATGATTTTATCTAATAATCTTAAAATCGGTAAAAAAATTAATTCAGCTTTATTCCCAGGCATTCAAGGCGGTCCACTTGAACATGTAATTGCAGGGAAAGCACAGGCTTTTTATGAGGATTTGCAACCACAATTTACTGATTATATTAAGCAAGTAATAAAGAATGCTAAGGCAATGGCCGAAACTTTTGCTCAATCAGACAATATTCGGGTGGTTTCAGGTGGTACTGATAACCACTTGATGATCATCGATATTACTGACACTGGTTTGACTGGTAAGGATGCGCAAAACTTGCTTGATTCTGTTAACATTACGACTAACAAGGAATCAATTCCGGGTGATAAGCGTAGTCCTTTTGTTACTAGTGGTTTAAGAATTGGTACACCAGCAATTACCAGCCGTGGCTTTGACGAAGATGATGCTAAGAAGACGGCTTCATTGATTATCGAAATCTTATCTAATCCAAAAGATGAAAAGACGATTGAGCATATTAAAGATGAAGTACATGCTTTAACGCAAAAGCATCCAGTTGAATAAAGTAGCTAACCCCTAGTAGAAAACTAGGGGTTTTTTTGTTACAATTTAGAGCTATGTATGATATTGGGGTGAGGATAGGATAAGTGATGATTTGGAAAAACTAAAACGACATAAAATAGGGTTATTTTCTGCCATTATGCTGGCGCTAAATTCATTGATTGGCTCTGGTTGGCTGTTTGGTTCAGGATCAGCCGCAAAGATTGCTGGTCCAGCCGCCATTCTTTCATGGATTTTGGGTGCAGTAATTATTATTGCGATTGCGTTAACCTATGTAGAATTAGGTTCGATGTTTCCTGAAAGTGGTGGGATGAGCCGGTATGCGCAATATAGCCACGGACCGCTGTTAGGTTTTATCGCGGCTTGGGCTAACTGGATTTCGCTGGTTACATTAGTGCCGATGGAAGCCGTAGCCGCCGTGCAATATATGAGTTCATGGCCGTGGAGTTGGGCTAATTGGACGAAGAACTTCATTAAGAATGGCGATATTACTTTTGAAGGAATCGGCGTTGTTTTCATCTTTATGCTTATTTTTACTATGATTAACTTTTGGTCAGTAAAAATTATGACGCACTTTACCAATTTAATCTCGATTTTCAAGATTCTGTTACCTACTTTAACAATTGTGACGTTGATCTGTAGTGGATTCCATGAACATAACTTTGGTACAAATATCCATGAATTTATGCCATATGGCTCACGTTCAATCTTTGAGGCTACATCAGTTTCAGGGATTATTATGTCTTATGATGCCTTTCAAACGATCATCAATATGGGTGGAGAATTAAAAAATCCACGCAAAAATATTGTGCGTGGTGTGCTTATCTCTATGTTGATTACGGCTGCAATTTATATTATGTTGCAGGTTACATTTATCGGGGCTGTGGAGCCAAGCATGCTAGCCAAAGTAGGTTGGCATGGTATTGATTTCACCTCGCCATTTGCGGATTTAGCAATTTTAATGGGCATCAATTGGTTGGTGATTTTGCTTTATCTTGATGCTTTTGTTTCGCCGTTTGGTACAGGAGTTGCTTTTGTAGCTACTGCTTCAAGAGCATTAGCCGCTATGACTCATACTCGTCATTTGCCTAAGTGGTTAGGACGAATTAATCAAAAGTACATGATTCCACGTTACGCAATGGCTACCGATCTGATTTTGGCCGTGATCTTGGTTAGCTTATTTAGAAACTGGAACCTATTGGCTACTGTAATTACAGCTTCTACTTTGATTGCCTACCTAACTGGTCCAGTGACGGTAATGACTTTAAGAAAAATTCGTCCAGATCTTGATCGTCCATTTAAGCCACGTTACATGCCATGGCTAGCACCAATTGCTTTTGTCTTAACTAGTTTGGCAATATATTGGTCAATGTGGCCAACAACGATTCAAGTTATCTTGGTAATTGCGCTAGGTTTGCCAATTTACTTCTATTATGAAATTCGCTACCAGCATTCAGATTTAAAGAAGCAGTTGCATAATTGCTGGTGGATGATTGGCTATTTGATTTTTATGTCGTTTATGTCCTATATCGGCAGTAACGGCTTTGGCGGTCAAAACTGGATCAAGTACCCATTTGACTTTGTCGTTATCATTGTCGTTTCACTTTTATTCTATTACTGGGGCGTTAAGAGTGGTCGTGATCAATTAGATCCATATGCCGAACACATCGTCCAAAATAAAAATAAGCAAAAATAAAGAGTTGTTGGGATTTTTCTCAGCAGCTCTTTTTAGTTATTGGCTTCATTTAGGTATTTATTTAATACTTTGAACACACCGTTGTCGTTGTTGCTTGGAGCAATAAACTTGGCAATCTTTTTAACGCTATCTTGGCCGTTTTCCATTGCATAGCTAAAACCAGCCAGTTTAAGCATTTCAATGTCATTTTCACCGTCACCGAAAGCAATTAATTCGCTTCTTGGTACATCAAGGTAGGCTAGAAATTCTTTTAATCCAGTAGCTTTATTAACGCCTTGAGGGATAATATCCATATAATTCCAGCCACTAGTGGTAACATGAATCTTCTCCATACTGCGACTATTAAAACCATATTCTAGTTCATGTCGTACCTTGCTAGGATAATCAACGGTAACTTTAGTATATTGGTCATCCGATGGGATTTGAGAGAAGTCATCAATTTCAATGCTGTTAGGATAAAAGTAATGATGGCTACGTTTAAAGGGTGGTGGGGTGCTTTTTAGAAAGTAGGAGTGTTTAACTCCACTAACTAATAAAGTCTTAACAGCTCCAGGGTAGCGTAAACGGAAATAATCGATCAGATTTAAAATGCATTTTTTAGAAAAACAGGTAGTACGAATGATTTTTCCATCACGAACAAGAACAGCGCCATTAT
This sequence comes from Lactobacillus sp. N54.MGS-719, assembly GCF_000980505.1. Taxonomy (NCBI): domain Bacteria; kingdom Bacillati; phylum Bacillota; class Bacilli; order Lactobacillales; family Lactobacillaceae; genus Lactobacillus; species Lactobacillus sp. N54.MGS-719. The sequence continues at coordinate 2,441 of NZ_LARO01000008.1, read as the reverse complement.
CTGCTACAAAGTCAACGGAATCGATAAAGTCGCCAAAATCATCATTTAGGCGACCAGCAGGACGACCACTTGCAATAATGAAATGAGCACCGTGTTTGTGTAATCTATATAAGATTTCGCCAAACATTTCGTGATTGTATTCCTTATTATCATTTTCAAAAGTACCATCGACATCTACTGCGACGGCTTTAAAAGGGAGCTCTGACATAAAAATCCTCCAAATAAAAATTGATACCGTTAACAGTTTACCATTTTCTTGCAAGTGCTTACATTTTTTTTTATCTTAATAGTAAGAAAGTAAATTTTTAGAATTAGAGGAACACGATATGACTCCATGGTGGAAAAAAGCAGTTGTATATCAAGTTTATCCTAAGTCATTCCAAGACAGCAATGGCGATGGAATTGGGGATTTGCAAGGAATTATTTCAAGATTAGGTTACTTAGAAAAATTAGGGATTGATGCCATTTGGCTTTCACCAGTTTATCAATCACCTGGCGTCGACAATGGCTATGATATTTCAGATTATGAGGCTATTGATCCGCAATATGGCACGATGGCTGATATGGATGAACTGATTAAAAAGGCAAAAGAACATCATATTCGCATTGTTATGGATTTGGTAGTCAATCATACTTCAGATCAACACAAGTGGTTTATTGAGTCTAGAAAGAGTAAAAATAATCCTTATCGTGACTATTATATTTGGCGTGATCCAGTTGATGGTCATGAACCTAATGAATTAAAGTCAGCCTTTTCAGGGTCAGCTTGGAAATTTGATGGAAAAACAGGTCAATATTACTTACACTTTTTTGCTGATCAACAGCCAGATTTAAATTGGAAGAATCCAGAATTGCGCCATAAGATCTACGACATGATGAATTTCTGGCTTAATAAGGGTATCGGCGGCTTCCGGATGGACGTGATCGAATTGATCGGTAAGGATCCCGACAAGATGATTCGTGAAAATGGCCCAATGCTTCATCCATATTTGCAAGAAATGAACAAGAATACTTTTGGCAAGCGTGATGTGATGACAGTTGGTGAAACTTGGAATGCAACACCAAAGATTGCGGAAGAATATTCTGATCCTGCACGTCATGAATTATCGATGGTCTTCCAATTTGAAAATCAATCTTTAGACCAACAACCAGGTAAAGAAAAGTGGGATTTGCGTCCGCTCGATCTGGGCGAATTGAAGAAAGTTTTAGTTAAATGGCAAACTGAGATTGATTTTGACCATGCTTGGAACAGTTTATTCTGGGAAAACCATGATATTCCACGAGTAATTTCTCGCTGGGGCAATGACAAAGAATATCGCGTACAATGTGCTAAGATGTTTGCCATCGTTTTGCACATGATGCACGGCACACCATACATCTTTAATGGTGAAGAAATCGGCATGACTAATTGTCCGGTAAAAGATATTAGTGAAGTAGAAGATATCGAAAGCATTAATATGTACAACGAGCGTTTAGCTGAAGGCAATGACAAAGATGAGCTGATTCATGCCATCAATGTTAAGGGCCGTGACAATGCTCGTCGTCCTATGCAATGGAATGATGATAAGAATGCCGGCTTTTCAGATGGTAGGCCATGGCTAGCAACTAATTCTAACTATGTTGATATTAATGTAGAAAAAGCATTGGCTGATCCAGATTCAATTTTTTACACTTATCAAAAATTGATTAAGTTGCGGCATGAAAATGATGTTGTGGTAAACGGTGATTTCGAATTGATTCCTGATACAGGGGATGCAGTCCTTGCATACTACCGCGTATTAGGTGATGAAAAGTGGCTAGTAGTTGCCAACTTATCTGGTAGGGAGCAGAAGTTTAATTCAGCTGATCAGATCGACCAAGTTTTGGTTGCTAACTATGACGAAAGAAATGATTTAAACGATATTACTCTTAAGTCATATGAAGCTTTTGCCTGCAAAATAATTAAGTAGTAGTTATTGAAAAAATATCTTGAATTAATAACTTGAAGATGGTATTCTAGTCTACGTTAATCGATTAATCTATGATCTGTAATACGGTCATGGCAAAGGAGTAATAAATTATGAAACAAGGTATTCATCCAGATTATCAAAAAGTAGTTTTCATGGACTCAGCTACTGGTGCTAAGTTCTTAGCTGGTTCAACTTTGAAGCCAGAAGAAACTATCGACTACGAAGGTAAGACTTACCCATTAGTACGTGTTGAAGTTTCATCAGATTCACACCCATTCTACACTGGCAAGCAAAAGTTTGCTCAAGCAGATGGTCGAATCGAAAAGTTCAACAAGAAGTACGGCTTGAAGAAGTAAACCTTTATCTGGTGGAAGCAGTCCCATTGGGGGCTGCTTTTTTCTACTCTAAGTCAAGTGTTATCAACGATTTTAAGCAATTTTATTTTGAAATACAGGCCTAATCGGGAAATGGCTCCCGGAGAATCGAGTTAAA
>NZ_LARO01000139.1:0-602 GCF_000980505.1 Lactobacillus sp. N54.MGS-719 | reverse complement strand
TGGTATTGCCGTCAACAAAGGACAAACGGCAATGATGAAGCACATCAATACTGCTTTAGATGAATTAAAAAAGGACGGTACTTACACCCGTCTTGCTAAGAAATGGTTCGGCAATATTCCTGGCTTCAACATTAAAGAAATTGAGCAATATTAAAAAGCATAGAACTAGCAATTCGTTAGCTCTATGCTTTTTTTCTACGTAAAGTCAAGTACCATAAGGTATTTGACTTTTATTTTTGAATAAATTATTTAATTTCCAAATGAGTAGGCCAATTTATTTAGAAATTTGTTTAAGACAAATAAGCTTATTAAAATAGTTTTTTAATAAGCTAGAAGAGTATAATGAACTTGATCAATTATTTACGATAAAAGTCTTTTTTGATTATGTTTGGCTACGTCGTAATCATATAGTTGGTTATTACTGATCAGGGCATACATGGTCCTGATCAGTTTGTGTATAGAGGCAATAGCTATCTTTTTGAACCCTTTGGTTTGAGAGGATAGCTTTTTCTACTCTAAGTCAAGTGTTATCAACGATTTTAAGCAATTTTATTTTGAAATACAGGCCTAATCGGGAAATGGCTCCCGGAGAATCGAGTTAA
>NZ_LARO01000074.1:0-3198 GCF_000980505.1 Lactobacillus sp. N54.MGS-719 | reverse complement strand
TTCGGCTGAATCCATCCAGTTGATGCTCTTCTTTGCAGAAGAGTTGCCTGATGAACTGCTGTTACTGTTGCTACCACACGCTGCTAGTGTGGCACCAGCGATAAGAACTGTTGCCCCTGCAGTAAATAATTTTGTAAACTTCATATTATTGCCCCTCTCGTTTATGAGAAAATTAATAAAATTCCTTAAGTTGTTTATAAGTATATATTATCGATTTTTAATTTGCAAGTTTTTTTTTAATCTTTAGTAAATATTTAAGTAAAGAAATAAGCCTCAATGCTACAGCATCAAGGCTTATTAATTATTAAACTTTTTTCAGACATTCCACTCATCCATGAACTCTTGAACGAAATTACGCATGTAATCGGTCCGTCTTTCAGCCTCTTTTTTAGCGGCTGAGGTGTTCATTAAATCGGTTAAATGAAAAAGTTTCTCATAAAAGTGGTTAATCGTTGTCTCGACATGACCACGATATTGGTCATGACTCACTAACTTGACTGGCTTAATCTCAGGATCATAGATTTTGTTACCATGCTTACCACCATAGGTAAAAGCACGAGCAATGCCGATGGCACCGAGACTTTCCAAGCGGTCCGCATCTTGAACATACTTGCCTGACAGAGGCAAATTATAGTGATGTTCAATATTGGCAGAAAAGGACATGTGCTGGATCGTAAACAAGATGTCCCAGATTTCCAAATCATTAAAGCCCACTTTAGGCAATAATTCTTTAATCTCGGCAACGACCTTTTCTGGATCGGCACAAATCTTTTCATCAATCGTGTCGTGCAAGTAGCCGCCAGTTTTAATAATGGCCACTACCCGGCTATCCTCATGAGCATCAGGATGATCTTCCAGATACATCTTGCTAGCCAAGTTAGCTACACGTTGACCGTGATAAAAATCATGGCCGGTTTTTTCGTCTTTTAAATGATCCTTGGTAAATTGAATGACTTGATCGATGTCCATTATGCCATTGAGTCCCATGCTTCTACTGGGGTAGCTTCGCCTTCCCAGATCTTAACCAATTTTTCTGGTACGTATTGCTTCTTTACGACCACCTTGAAGAGGTATTCGTTGAACCAATCATCGTCCATCACGAAGTAGCCTTTTTCGCCGACTTTTGTGCCCCATGAGTTTTCGATCTTCCATTGACGAGGCTTGCCGTCAACAACATCGACACCAACCAAAGTCATAGCGTGAGTTGAACCAGATGCCCCAGTTTGCAGGCGCTCTTTTTTATTCAACTTAGTTTCAATGTTGAAAATGGCATCAGTTTGGTAAAGGCCTTTAGATAAAATACCCTTTTGACGGTCGCTGTCTTTACCAACATCACAACCGAACCAAATAGTTTCACCGGCTTCAAGTTGCTTAATTGCAGCTTCCTTCAAGTTATCGATTTCGGTGTTCAAGAATTGAACAGGAGTGCCACCTTCGACGTTGTCTTCAAATGGCAGTGCGTAAAGCTTGTCGAATTCATGATCTGGAGCGTTGAACAAAACAACGTAGTCATCGAGATCATCAGTGAAGTAATTGTGGAAGAAATCAAGTGGAGTCAAATCACCATCAAAGTGATATTTGCCATCGTCATCCTTGAATTCAAGGTCAAACTTTTGGACAGGTTCACCGAAGGCGATCACAGCCATGCGGTAAACTTCGCTCAAGAATTCTTGACGCTTAGTTTCAATTTCATCGAATTTCTTTTCTTGATAAAATTTACGCAAAACCAAACCATCTTCACGTAGCTTCATGTTCAAAGTACGGTTAAACATGGCGGTGTTGTTGGCAGAAAAGCTTTCGTCTTGAGCATAGGTTGGTACTAAGCCGTATTTTCTAATTAAGGAAACGGCCATGGCCCATTGACCACCATCGGTGTCGGGACCTTGCATGTAAGTGTGCACTGTTCTGTCATCAAGTGGACGATCAGCAGTATTTAAAATATTATCGAAGAAAATATTTGCACGTTCTACTCTGTCCCAAAAAAAGAGGTAATTTTGAGAGAAGGTAAAATTCTTCGCATTGTACTTTTTAGCAAAGCCATGACGCAAAGTATTGAGTGCCGCAAACAACCAGCAACGACCTGATTGCTTTTGATCAGTGACGTTGTCAGTTGGAATTTCAATTGAAAAAGTGCGATTTAATTTTCTTACGCCTTCGTTGTTAAAACTAGCCTTTTGCACACCGTTATTAACAACAGCAAGTTCAGCCACGCGGTTTTGTGGCTGCGCTTCATAATCTTTTTGGAATTTGGCAATTTCTGCCATTGTCAGCTCGTGTTTCATATGAGATCCTTTCTCGTTAAAATCAATCACTACATTGTCATCATTTTAGCATTATTTTGCCCACGAAAAAAAGCCGCTTCCCAGGTTTGAACTGGGAACCTCCTCCTTACCACGGCGGTGCTCTACCTATTGAGCTAAAGCGGCGTCTCTATTGTAACAAAAAAGACAAAGACAATCATTTCGAATGTCTTTGTCTCTTTTTTTCATTTTCCTAATCCAAGAGTTTGAAAATAAGAAATAGTTTGAGATTATTAAATTGTAAAGTAGTTAGATTGAGTTAAATTTAGTTCTTAACAACGTCCTTGCTGTTCAACCATTGACTCTTGTTGATCTTAACAATCTTCTTGCTGTCAACCTTCTTAACTGCCTTAGCGGTGTAAGTTGAACCCATGGTAACCTTAGCACCGGTCTTCTTAGCGTTTTGGTTGTAAACAGCAACTTTTTGATTCTTAGTATCTTTTACAACTACGAAGACCTTGTCGCCTTTCTTAATTGAAGGGTCAGTTGGAACAACTTCTGCAGTTCCTAACTTAGGAGCAGTGAATGAAGTAGCTTGTGCAACACCACTGCCGACACCGACAAGACTTAAACCAATTACCAAACTTGAAATAACTTTCATGAAAGCTTTTAGAAATAAATAAAATAACAGGCAGATTTTAAGTAAATTATTCCACTTTTTAGGCAAAATTAGACCAATTTCAGCATAAAAAATATTTTTTAAATATCGTATAGCACTAAAAAAGACAAAAAAATAGAAGGTTTAACCCTCTATTTTCGATACTATATTTTGCTTTAAAAATATATCTTTAATTATTTGATAGTTACCAAAGTGTACTTTCTCTTACCCTTACGGATAATTACGTACTTCCCATCAAAGGCGCTTGATGGATCAACGTCGAAGTCTACGCTTTGTTCA
>NZ_LARO01000072.1:0-3410 GCF_000980505.1 Lactobacillus sp. N54.MGS-719 | reverse complement strand
CGGTCTGAGGGGAGGGTAGCCCTGAAGATCGCGTACCTGATCTAAGCGTTGTTTTTATACAATAATAGGAAAAATGGTATAATAGATTCACAAGCGAGTAAGAGATAAAGATAGCGAGAATATTTCTTATCGATCGCTTGCATAGTGATTTTTCTGAAAAGGAGACCACATAATGAAGAAGAATTTAAGAATTATTAGTGTTGCAGCTGCTGCTTTGTTAGCTGTTGCTCCGGTCGTTTCTACGGCTATTCCAGTTAATGCTGATACTGCTGTAAATGTTGGCTCATCAACAGGTACTGGTGCAAATACTACTAATACAAACACCCAAGCACCTCAAAATAAACCATATTTCACTTATAATAATGAAATTATTGGTGAATCTACTCAAAGTAATCCTTTAGGTAACGTTGTTCGTACTACTGTAAGTTTTAAGAGTGGTGATAAAGTTTCAGATTTAATTAGTAAAATTTCTAAAGCCGTTCAATTCCACAAAGATAACTATGCTGGTGGCGAAAATGTTACTATTAATGAACAAGACTTCATTAATCAATTGAAGAATAATGGTGTAACCACTAAGACCATTAATCCTTCTAAGAAGGGTGAAAAATCTTACGAGGAAATTGATAAGGTACCAAGCACTTCATTTAATATTACTTTAAGTGCAAGTGCTAACAATCAAACTGCTACTATTCAAATTCCTATGGTGCCAGAAGGTGCTTCCGCTCCGGTAGATACCACTCAAAATCCACAAATTAATTGGACTAAGGGCGGTCAAGCACAAAGTGCTAGCTTAAATGGCCAAGTATTTCAAGTTGCTGTTGGTTCAAGCTTCAATCCATTGAGCTTCACTAACAGTAATGGTGATACAATTTCTATTTCAGCACAACAAAGTAAAGATAACTCAACTTACGCAAGTATTGAAGCAACTTCCAACCCGGTTAATACTTCAGAAGCAGGTCGTTACTACAACGTAACTTTAACTGCAACTGGTAACACTGGTAAGAAGACCACTGCAACTTATACTGTTTTGATTACTTCAAGTCAAAAGCAAACTTTATATGCTAATGGTGCAAGTTCAATTCCAACTTACAGCATTTACGGTGGTAATGTTTTGAGTAATTCAACCACATTCAAAGATGGCGACCAAGTTTACGTTTCAGACAAGACTGAAACAATTGGTAATGTTTCATACTCACAAGTTTCAACCAAGTCTAAATCAGATGCTAATGGTAGTAATATGTGGGTAAAAACTTCAGCACTTGTAAAACCGGCTGGTGATACTAACGTTAAGACTTACCCAGTAATGATTGACTCACGTGCTTACGACAAGAACGGTAACTATTTAGGCCACATGTATTACGCATATGACAACATTGATGTCGTTCCAACTGTTGTAACCATCAACGGCAAGACTTACTACAAGGTTGCTAACAAGGATGAATACGTTCGTGTAACCAACATTACTGGTAACAAGCGTACCTTGACCCACAACGCTTACATTTACTGGTCATCATACCGTCGTACCCCAGGTACTGGTAAGATGTACAAAGGCCAAACTGTAACTACTTACGGTCCTGCAATGAGATTCAAGAACGGTAAGAAGTACTACAGAATTGAAGGCTGCAGAAACAACAACAAGCGTTACATCAAGGCAGCTAACTTGAGCGCAGCTCAATAAAATTGATGTAAAAACTGAATAAATAAAAATTGAATAACAACAGAAACCACGCTCCAATTCAGCGTGGTTTTTTTAGTTTGGTTTTTGATTGAGGGAGTTTGTATTAATAATTAGCAAATATTAGTCCAAATCAATGTTGTTTGGAAAATGTGCTAAACGTTCATCTTTGACACCAATCTCTTCTTCGATTTCAAGCAAGCGGTTGTACTTTTCAACACGTTCTGAACGAGCTGGAGCACCTGACTTAAGTTCTGCAGCGTTAGTAGCAACAGTGAAGTCAGCGATAAAGGTGTCGCCAGTTTCACCTGAACGGTGAGAAACCATCGTAGTGAAGTTGTTCTTTCTTGCTAATCTAATGGTTTCAAGGGTTTCAGTAACCGTACCAATTTGGTTCAACTTAATTAAAACAGCGTTGCAAAGCTTGTCCTTGATGGCTTTTCTAACTAGCTTAGGGTTAGTACATACATTATCATCAGCCACTACTTGCATTTGCTTGCCGAACTTAGCAGTGAATTTTTCGAAGTTGTCCCAATCATTTTCATCGAATGGGTCTTCAGCAGAGATGATTTCTGGGAATTCCTTAAAGAGCTTTTCGTAGAAATCAATCATTTGCTCGCCATCCCAAACATGTCCTTCGAAGTGATACTTACCATCATTTGCATTGTAGAAGGAACTTGCGGCGGCATCGAATGCAATAGCGATATCTTCACCTGGTTTGTAACCAGCCTTAACAATAGCTTCATGAAGCATCTTCAAGGCTTCTTCAGAACTGTTAAGGTTAGGAGCAAAACCACCTTCGTCACCTAAGCCAGTTTCAAAGCCAGCATCTTCAATAACTTTCTTCAAAGTGTGATAGGTGTTAACGATCTTTTCAAAGCCATCACGGAATGAAGTCTTCTTAACTGGTGTAATCATGAACTCTTGGATATCAATACCGTTGTCAGCGTGCTTACCACCATTGATTACGTTGTGGAAAGTTTGTGGGAGTTCTAAGTCGCAGCCACCAAGGTAACGGTAGAGTGGTTCATGCTTAGACTTGGCGGCAGCGCGAGCAATTGCCATTGAAACACCCAAGATTGCATTGGCACCTAAACGAGCCTTATTAGGAGTGCCATCTAGTTCAATCATCGTACGGTCAATCTTAGCTTGATTGAATGGATCAGCACCTTGTAAAGCTTTATTGATTTCTGTGTTAACGTTGTTGACTGCTTTCAAAACGCCTTTGCCGCCCAAACGTGAGCCGCCATCACGAAGTTCAACCGCTTCTTTTTCACCAGTTGAAGCACCTGATGGAACTTCTGCCTTAGCAACAGTACCATCGGAAAGGAATGCGTGGACTTCAACAGTTGGGTTACCACGTGAATCAAAAATTTCCATTGCACGAACTTTTTCAACATAAACAGTCATAATTCTTGTACCTCCAAAAACTACAAAAAAGAGCAAAACAAATAGACGCCTACTTTCTGTACACACCCAGTGTGTAGGTAAAAGTAGACGTCATTAGATTTTGCTCGTTTAAAGGCGAACGTCATCGCCGTATTCAATTTACAAGTTCAGTGTACAACATAAATTTATTATTGCAAGGTGAAATTTTAGATTAATTATCGTGATATAAGAATCAATATAGGGAGAATTTTTATTCAATAAATTCAATATGATTAATATCCTCAATCAGAACCAGATTCCGCGAAATGATCGCCGTATCTTCCTGATAGCCCTCGACAAAGCCCAC
>NZ_LARO01000138.1:0-626 GCF_000980505.1 Lactobacillus sp. N54.MGS-719 | reverse complement strand
TTAAGCCCCAGTAAACGGCGGCCGTAACTATAACGGTCCTAAGGTAGCGAAATTCCTTGTCGGGTAAGTTCCGACCCGCACGAAAGGCGTAATGATTTGAGCGCTGTCTCGACAATGCATCCGGTGAAATTGAAGTACCAGTGAAGATGCTGGTTACCTGCGCCAGGACGGAAAGACCCCATGGAGCTTTACTCCAGTTTGGTACTGGGGTCCGGCAGTGCATGTACAGGATAGGTGGGAGGCTAAGAAAATGGAACGCCAGTTCTATTGGAGCCGCTGTTGGGATACCACCCTTGTGCTGCTGGGCTTCTAACCATCGCCCGTGACCCGGGCGGGGGACAATGCCAGACGGGGAGTTTGACTGGGGCGGTCGCCTCCGAAAGGGTATCGGAGGCGCTCAAAGGTTCCCTCAGAATGGTCGGAAACCATTCGAAGAGTGCAAAGGCAGAAGGGAGCTTGACTGCGACACCGACGGGTGGAGCAGGTACGAAAGTAGGACTTAGTGATCCGGTGGTATTAAGTGGGAATGCCATCGCTCAACGGATAAAAGCTACCCTGGGGATAACAGGCTTATCACTCCCAAGAGTTCACATCGACGGAGTGGTTTGGCACCTCGATGTCGGCTC
>NZ_LARO01000137.1:0-626 GCF_000980505.1 Lactobacillus sp. N54.MGS-719 | reverse complement strand
TGCGATTCAAAACTATCAGAAAGCTTGGAACAACTATCGCAAGATTGGTCATGGAATTCCGACTTTTCACAAAAAACGCAGCGACTGGTCATATCAGACCAACTGTCAATATCCTAAGCAGTCAGAAGCCTATCTTGATAACGGGACAGCTAGATTTATTGATGCTAAACATATTAAATTGCCTAAGCTGGGAATTGTCCGCATTGCTGGTTTTAGAAAACTGATTAAAGAGCGCTTGCTTAAGCAGATTCCAACTAGAATTGGCACAGTCACGATAAAAAAGACTGCTGATGACCAGTTCTACCTGTCTATGCAATTAGGCAGCGATACTGCTTTTGTTAAAGCCTTGCCTAAGACGCAGAGTCAAATTGGAATAGATCTCAACCTTGATAATTTCTTGACGGAATCAAATGGATCAATGGTCGCTAATCCACGCTTTTACCGCAAAGCCAAAAAGAAGCTGGCCCATGCCCAACGTGTCTTGTCTCGCAGGCAGCGCCGGGCAAAAAAAGAAGGACGCAATTTGTGGCTAGCAAAAAACTATCAAAAACAGCGTCTAATAGTCGCTAAACTGCACGATAAGATCAGAAGACAGCGTAATGACTTTTTACAAGTACTCTCAACTG
>NZ_LARO01000073.1:0-3639 GCF_000980505.1 Lactobacillus sp. N54.MGS-719 | reverse complement strand
ATTTAACTCGATTCTCCGGGAGCCATTTCCCGATTAGGCCTGTATTTCAAAATAAAATTGCTTAAAATCGTTGATAACACTTGACTTAGAGTAGAAAAAAAGTTGTCTATGATGCCGCGCAAGGTGTTTATGTCACCAAGCAACCTTCAAACTCAGTTTTGATTTTGCTGTTCGGTGTTTTGGCTATCATGTTATGTATTGCAATGATTGCTCTTTACATCGCCAACTTAAAATCAACTAGACACAACTACGTTTTGAAGCGTGATGGTGAACATATCGCAACTAACGTTGAAGAACTTAAGAGTTTGCTCGACACTCGTTTGCACGCAACCTTAATGTTTATTCCATTACTTGGTATTCTGTTCTTCACGGTTTTGCCAACGGTCTTCATGATCTCGATGGCTTTTACCAACTATGATCGTCAACACCCAATTGCCTTCTCTTGGACCGGATTCCAAGCGTTCGGTAATGTGCTTAGTGGTGACCTTGCTGGTACTTTCTTCCCAGTATTAGGCTGGACTTTGATTTGGGCTGTAGCTGCTACTGCTACTACCTTCTTCTTCGGAGTACTGCTTGCCTTATTGATCGAATCAAAGGGTATTAAGTACAAGGCATTCTGGAGAACTATCTTCGTAATTATTTGGGCTGTCCCACAATTCGTATCACTTTTGATGATGGCTCAATTCTTGGACTACCAAGGTGCTTTGAACAACATCTTGATGAACTTGCACTGGATTAGTTCGCCAATTCACTTTATTGACAACCAAGCTTCTCCATTAGTTGCAAGATTAACCGTTATTATCGTTAACATGTGGATTGGTATCCCAGTTTCAATGTTAGTTTCAACTGCGATTATCCAAAACTTACCACAGGATCAAATTGAAGCTGCCAAGATTGACGGTGCTAACGCAGTACAAATCTTCAAATCAATCACTTTCCCACAAATCTTATTTGTTATGGCACCTTCACTTATTCAACAATTCATTGGTAACATCAACAACTTCAACGTTATCTTCTTGCTGACTGGTGGTGCACCAATGAACAGTAAATATAACGGCGCCGGATCGACTGACTTGCTGGTAACGTGGCTATATAACTTGACCTTCGGGCAAGAGCAACGTTATAACGCATCAGCGGTACTAGGTATCTTAATCTTCATTATTAGTGCGGTTGTCTCGCTGATAGCTTACAGACACACTAATGCTTACAAGGAGGGCTAGACATGAAGTCATATACAAATCAAAGACGGCTCTCATTAATCTTCCGGTATATTCTCTTAGCGCTTTTAGCAATTATCTGGATTTTACCAATTGTGTGGATCGTCTTAGCAAGTTTTTCATATAACGATACTGGATTTGTTTCGACCTTCTGGCCAGAACAATTCACGTTGCAGAACTATATTGGGATCTTTACGAACCCACAATATCCATTTGGTAACTGGATTATTAACACATTGATTGTTTCTCTTGCATCAATGATCGTTTCAACATTCTTGACTATTTCAGTTGCTTATGTTCTGTCACGTCTTCGTTTTAGATTTAGAAAACCATTCTTGCAAATTGCTTTGGTTCTTGGGATGTTCCCAGGCTTCATGTCAATGATCGCTTTGTACTACATCTTAAAGGGTCTTAACATGTTAAACCTCTTTGGTTTATTCTTGGTTTACGTTGGTGGCGCCGGCCTTGGCTTCTACGTTGCTAAAGGATTCTTCGATACTATTCCTAGATCAATCGACGAAGCTGCCGAAATCGACGGTGCTACTAAGTGGCAAGTATTCATCCACATTGGTTTACCACTTTCAAAGCCAATGATCGTTTATACTGCTTTGACTGCTTTCATTGCTCCATGGACAGACTTCATTTTCTCAGGTATTATTCTTTCAACCTCAGGAAATGCCAAGACCTACACGGTTGCTTATGGTTTGTACAACATGGTGCACACAGCCAAAGGTAATGCGACTACATACTTCGCACAATTCGTTGCAGGGTGTGTAATCATCGCTATCCCTATCACTATCTTGTTCGTATTCATGCAGAAATTCTACGTTAACGGTATTACTGCAGGTGCTGACAAGGGCTAATCAAAAATTTGCTTATGCTAAAAAACGTCTTGCTTCGGCAAGGCGTTTTTTGTATGGGTTTTGAATGAGGAGATGGCAGCCAATGAACATTGGAGTAGCTTTAAAGCAAGAAAGAATAAAATTGAATCTTAATCAAAGTCAAATGGCTGGTAATGTATTAACTAAATCATTTTATTCAAAAGTAGAACGAAATCTTTACAGTATTAGAGCCGAAGACTTATTAAGCATTCTAAGTTTGCATAATATTGACTATTCTTCTTTTTTCAAGAAACTTGAATTAGAACATGATAATAGTAACAAATTATCAGAAGTAGAATGCACTAATTTATTACATGCTGCTTATTATCAAAATGATTTATCAAAAGTATTAAAAGTACAAGAGTTATTGAAGCAAAGAGATACTAGTAAGATCAATGTAAATAGTATCAATGCTCAAATCATCATTATCAAAGCTGCTATTTCGAACACTCTAGATAAAATCTCTCCCAAGGAAAAGGAATATATAAAAAGGACAATTTTTGAAACAGATAATTGGACAGAGAATAGTTTAAGATTATTTGCCATTTCAATGTTTATTTTTGATACAGATGATATGAATTCAGTTTTGACAATAATTTTAAATAATATTCAGGATATAAATTCTATTTCGGAAGATACGCAGAAAATATTTTCTGCAATATTAATTAATCACTTACTTACTTGAATTATTCACTTACCTACTCCAAGCCAACAGTAAAAAGCAATGTGTATCGATCTATAGATAGATTAAAAAATCTTAATGAAGAACCAAAAAACTGTTTTGCAAAGATAATGGTTAATTATTATCAATGCATTTTAGAAGGAGATTTATTAAAAGGACAAAAGATATTAGATTTTTTAAGAGAAAATGGAATGGATGAAATTGTCGCTAAGATAAAAATATAATCATTTTGAAAAATATCACGATGATTTTCAGAGTGGATTTAAAAAGCTTGATACTCCAATTAATCAAATAAAACTATCCCATGTTTCTTTCACATATCCATTTTCTAATGAAGAAGTCTTGCATGATATTAATTTTAATATTAGTAAAGGTGAAAAGATTGCAATTGTTGGCGAGAATGGATCAGGTAAGTCTATGTTGATCAAATTGCTTATGCGATTTTATGATCCAAGCAAGGGTGAAGTCGATCTTAATGGTAATAATCTAAAAGATTATGATACTAAGACTTACCGGAGTAAATTATCTGCAACATTTCAAGACTACTCTAAATTTAAACTGAGTCTGTTTGAAAATGTATCAGTTTTTCGTCATAGCAATGAAGATAAAGTAAAAGCTGCTTTAAAGAGTGCCGGGTTAAGTACTTTACTTGAAGATAAAGATATTAACTTAAATACAATCTTGAGTAAGGAATTTGCCAATGGTGTTGAATTATCGGGTGGTCAATGGCAAAAGATCACGCTTGCACGTGATATTTATAGTGATGCGTAAGTTGAGTTCTTAGATGAGCCTACCGCTGCTATAGATGCTAAAAGTGAAAATGAAATTTACGAACATTTTCTTGCAAAGAATAAGGATA
>NZ_LARO01000067.1:0-3859 GCF_000980505.1 Lactobacillus sp. N54.MGS-719 | reverse complement strand
TAGCTCAGTTGGTAGAGCGCTTGACTGTTAATCAAGATGTCGTCAGTTCGAGTCTGACAGCCGGAGCACGGAAGAAGGAGGCCGCCGGGCCTCTTTTTTTATGCTCTCATTTTGATCTTTAAACTTTTTTAGTATATATTTCATAACATGAATATGTTAGATAATAAACAAGCAATCATTTTAATAGGTAAAAATGATGAAAAAATAACCGTTTAGATGGCCTCTAAACGGTCTTTTTTTCATTAGACCAATTTAGAAGAAAGCCTGGGATACAAAGGTTTTACTGAAGTGTGAAACAAACTATCAACTTATGAAATTATTTTCAAAAAAACACTTTGTTAAAGGCTTAATTTATCGTATAATAAAAGCGGATTCATTTTTTGATCTAGAGGAGGAAATTACATGGTAGGAATTGTTTTAGCCAGCCATGGTGGCTTCGCTGATGGTATTGCACAATCTGCGCAAATGCTTTTCGGCGAACAAAATAATTTTGCTCATGTTATCTTAAAGCCTAATGAAGGCCCAGATGACATTCGTGGCAAGATGGAAAAAGCAATTGCTTCATTCGATAGCCAAGATGAAGTTTTGTTCTTGGTCGACCTATGGGGCGGTACTCCATTTAACCAAGCTAACGGACTTGTTGAAAAGCATGACAAGTGGGCAATTGTTGCTGGTATGAATTTACCAATGGTTGTTCAAGCATTAACTGAACGTATGATGGATGCTAATGCTACTGCACGTCAAATCGCTACAAAGGTAGTTGAACCTGCTAAGGATGGTATCAAGACTAAGCCATCTGACTTAATGCCAAAGACCGCTGCTCCTGCAGCAGCCGCTGACAAGGGTTCAGCTAAGGGCGGTAAGAAGTCAATTCCAGAAGGTACTGTAATTGGTGACGGTCACATTAAGTACGTTTTGGCAAGAATCGACTCACGTTTACTTCACGGTCAGGTTGCTACTGGTTGGATTCCAGCAATGAAGCCAGATCGAGTAATTGTTGTTTCAGACAGTGTTGCTAAGGATGACTTGCGTAAGAGTATGATTCGTGAAGCTGCACCTGCAGGTGTTAAAGCTCACACTGTTCCACTTAAGAAGATGGAAGAAATCGCAAAGGATCCAAGATTTGGTAACACACATGCACTTCTTTTGTTTGAAAATCCAGAAGATGTTTTGAGAGCTATCAAGGGCGGTATTAATCTTAAGGATATCAACGTTGGTTCAATGTCATACAAGGAAGGCGACGTTAACGCCAACAACGTATTGTCAATGAACCAAGAAGACGTTGATACTTTCCGTGAACTTGAAAAGATGGGCGTTAAGTTTGATGTTAGAAAGGTTCCTTCAGATGCTCCAGGTAACATGGATTCTATCTTGAAGAAGGCTCAAACCTTACTTGACGAACAAAAGAAATAATTAATTAGGAGTAAATAAATGAACGCTATACAAATGATTTTGGTAGTGGTTGTTGCCTTTCTTGCAGGTATGGAAGGTATCTTGGATGAATGGCAATTCCACCAACCATTAGTTGCATGTACTTTGATCGGTTTAGTTACCGGTCACCTGGACTTAGGTGTTATTTTGGGTGGTCAATTACAAATGATCGCCTTAGGTTGGGCAAACATTGGTGCCGCTGTTGCACCAGATGCCGCTTTGGCTTCAGTAGCTTCAGCTATTATCTTGGTTGAAGGTGGTCAAGGTACTGCTGGTATCGGTACTGCTACTGGTATCGCTATTCCTTTGGCTGTTGCTGGTTTGTTCTTAACTATGATCGTACGTACTATCTCAACTGCTATCGTTCACATCATGGACGCACAAGCTAAGAAGGGTAACTGGCGTATGATCAACGTATGGCAATGGATTGCTGTATGTTTGCAAGGTTTGAGAATCGCTATCCCAGCCGCATTGCTTTTGGCTATCCCAGCAAGCACTGTTAGAGGTTGGCTTGCAATGATGCCTCAATGGTTATCAGATGGTATGACCATCGGTGGTGGTATGGTTGTTGCTGTAGGTTACGCTATGGTTATCAACATGATGGCAAGTAGAGAAGTATGGCCATTCTTCGCAATTGGTTTCGCTTTAGCTGCTATCAAGGACTTAACTTTGATCGCCCTTGGTGCTATCGGTCTTTCAATGGCTTTGATGTACTTAGCTCTTGAAGCTAAGGGTGGCAACGGCTCAGGTTCAAACAACTCTGGCGATGCCGGTACCGGCGATCCACTCGGCGATATCATTGATGATTATTAAAATGAACGCATAGAGGAGGATTTAAATAATGGCTGATAAGAAAATTAAATTAACCAAACGTGACCGTTTTAACGTTATGTGGCACTCACAATTCCTTCAAGGTTCATGGAACTACGAAAGAATGCAGAACGGTGGTTACGCATACTCAATGATTCCTGCATTGAAAAAGTTATACCCAGACAAGAAAGATTTGTCTGCTGCTTTACAAAGACACTTGGTATTCTTTAACACTCACCCATACTTAGCTTCACCTGTACTTGGTGTTACCTTGGCTTTGGAAGAAGATAAAGCTAACGGTGCTCCTGTTACTGACGACGCTATCCAAGGTGTTAAGGTGGGTATGATGGGACCTTTGGCCGGTGTTGGTGACCCTGTATTCTGGTACACTGTTCGTCCAATTGTTGGTGCCTTAGGTGCATCAATGGCCATTTCAGGTAACATCATGGGACCTATCTTGTTCTTCGTTATCTGGAACGTAATCAGACTTGCCTTCTTATGGTACACACAAGAATTTGGTTACAACGCTGGTTCAGCTATCACTAATGACATGTCAGGTGGTATGCTTCAAAAAGTTACCCGTGGTGCTTCAATGATGGGTATGTTCGTTTTGGGTGCCTTGATTGAACGTTGGGTAAACATCAAATTTACTCCCATCGTTTCACAAACCCCTATCCAAAAGGGTGGTTACATCGAATGGGACAAGCTTCCATCAGGTGCTAAAGGTATTCAAGAAGCTCTTATGCAATGGAACATGGGTAATGGTAAAGCTTTGACCAATACCAAGGTTACTACTTTGCAAAACAACTTGGATTCATTGATCCCAGGTTTAGCTGGTCTTCTTTTGACATTCTTCTGTATGTGGTTGTTGAAGAAGAAGGTTTCACCAATCTGGATTATCATCGGTATCTTCGTTGTCGGTGTTCTCTTCCACGTATGGGGCATTCTTTAATAAATGGCTAAATCAATTAACACAAGAGTCGATCTGACCGTTGATGGTACCTGGTTTAGAGGTATTGCATCTTATGGAAAAATTATGATCGGCGATAAAGCTTTTGAATTTTATAACGAGAGAAATGTTGAAGACTATGTTCAAATTCCATGGAAAGAAGTAACTTATGTAGTTGCGGACGTTCATTTCAATGGACGTTATATTCCACGTTTTGAAATTAGAACTAAATCTAATGGTAAGTTTATCTTTGCTGCGCGTGATCCTAAGAAGGTATTGCGTGCAATCAGAAAATACGTACCAGCTGACCATATGCGTAAAGCATTAGGCCTATGGCAGCAGTTAAAACAACGTTTCACTCGTAAGAAAAAATAAAAGTTAAATAAAAAAGACTCAAGATCATTTTGATCTTGTAGTGACCCTCGAAATTCGGACATGAATCTCGAGGGTTTTACTATGTCTAAACTAACTAAAAAGGATAAAATTCATATTTTTGAAGAATGGACTTTAGAAAATAAACGTGGAACGTACTTAAGTAAGAAATATGGTATCAGAAGAGAAAAGGTAAATTATCTAATAAATTTAATTAAAATTCATGGCTTATCAGTACTTGATAAATCTTATACGCATTACTCAAAAGAGTATAAAGAACATGCCATAAAAAGAGTG
>NZ_LARO01000070.1:0-3883 GCF_000980505.1 Lactobacillus sp. N54.MGS-719 | reverse complement strand
GTGAACATCTTAGAAAAAGGATTAAGCAAGTGGCAAAATCCTAAAATAAAAAAAGCAGCCTAGAAAGGCTGCAGTCCGTTAGCAACTCGCGGACTTAAAAGGCTTTGGTAATTAGACGACCTCTATCGGCAATAGTCAAAAGACTATTGCTGGTAAGTCAAGTCCGTATCTAAGCAAGTTGGTGTTCTGGTTAGCGCAAGCTAACGAGCCACTAAGCCCTAGACTTCAGTCTAGGGTAGTTGACAAAGTATTTTGCCAAAAATAATAATATTCCGACAAAAATGTCAGACATATTCAATTAGACTTATCAGCTAGCAAATTTGCTAGCTTTTTTCGTTGCTTGAAAGACAGTTGTATAAACTTATTGTGTTAAAATTGAAAGCGAATACATAGCTTTGATTTAAATAGAGGTAAATTATGGTTAACAAACTTATCAATTTTATTCAAGACGGGCAAAAACTTACTGTAAATTATGACAACAAGCCGTTGATTTTGACGGTGATCACGCCAGAAATCGTGCGTGTCTTTCAAGATCGCGGCAACGCCAGCAACTCTTATGCTATTGATGGCGATAAATCAATCAAGACTGACTTTAAAGTTAAGGAAAAAGATGGCCACGTCGAATTATCAACGGCTAAACTTACCGTTAAGATCTACGATGACGAGAAGATCGATGTCTACGATGAAAAGGGCAATCCATTAATTCTCGATTATCGTAAGAAGCGTACGCCAATCGATCGTCAAATGGACGAGGAACATCTGAAATTAGCGGAATCCGAAGGCCATGACGTTAAGAATTTGCTTGGTGCACACGACAAGGATTACTACGAAATTGTTAAGTCACTTGCAGACGATGAACAATTCTACGGCTTGGGCGACAAGACGGGCTTTATTAACAAGCGTCACTATGCTTATGACAACTGGAATACCGATAATCCAGACCCACAAGTCGAAAGCTTTACGCGTTTGTACAAGTCAATTCCGATCTTGCTTGGTCTGAAAAATAAGCACCCATACGGAATTTTCTTTGACAATACTTACCGCAACCACATCGACTTAGGTAAGGAAAGCAACGACTATTACTACTACTCTGCAGTTGACGGCAACATCGACTACTACATCATCGGCGGTGATTCACTCAAGGAAGTTATTACCAACTACACTTATTTGACGGGCCGTGTGCCAATGCCACAAAAGTGGACTTTAGGCTACCAACAATCACGTTGGGGCTATAGTGTCAGCCAAAAGCAAGTTGAGAAGATTGCGGAAAACTTACGTAAGTATGACTTGCCATGCGACGTTTTGCACCTGGATATCGACTATATGCGCGGCTATCGCGTATTTACCTGGAGGACGGATAACTATGAGTCATCAGAGAAATTCGTCGCTAAGATGCGTAAATTGGGCTTCCGAATCATCACGATTATTGACCCAGGCGTTAAGAAAGATGATGACTATAAGATTTACAAGGAAGGTATTGAAAAGGGCTACTTTGTAAAGGCTCCAGATGGCACTGTCTATGTAAACCAAGTTTGGCCTGGCGATTCTGTCTTCCCAGACTTTGGCCGTAAAGAAGTACGTAAGTGGTGGGCTAGAAACTGCAAGTACCTAGTCGACCTCGGCGTTTCAGGTATCTGGGATGACATGAACGAACCTGCATCTTTCAAGGGTGAAATTCCAGACAATATCGTCTTCCATAACGAGGAAGAAGCTTCGACTCATAAGAAGATGCACAATGTCTATGGTCATAACATGGCTAAAGCAACTTATGAAGGTTTGAAGAAATTCAGTGGAAAACGTCCATTTGTCATTACGCGTGCAGCATATGCAGGAACGCAAAAGTTTTCCACAGTTTGGACTGGTGACAACCAAAGTTTATGGACACATGTCCAAATGATGATTCCACAATTATGTAACTTAGGTATGAGTGGATTCAGCTTTGCCGGTACTGATATTGGTGGCTTTGGAGCTGATACCACGCCAGAATTATTAACACGTTGGATTGAGGGAGCATTGTTTAGTCCGCTTTATAGAAACCATGCGGCACTTGGTACGCGCTCACAAGAACCATGGGTCTTTGGTGAACCAACCTTATCGATATACCGTAAGTATTTGAAGTTACGCTACCGCTTTATTCCTTATTTATATGATGAATTCTACCGTGAAACTCAGACTGGGCTACCAGTTATGCGGCCGTTGGTCTTAAATTATGAAAATGATCCACATGTGTATAACTTAAACGATGAGTATATGGTAGGCGAGGACATTTTGACAGCTCCAGTTGTCCAGCAAGGTCAAACTAAGCGTGCGGTGTACTTACCTAAAGGTGAATGGATTGACTTCTGGAACGGTGTAGAGTATTCAGGTGGGAATACAATTTTAGTTGATGCTCCAATTGATAAATTACCGCTATTTATTAAAAAAGATACGATTCTACCGTGGGGTAAGGAAGTCGACCATATTTCTGATGAACCGGATAAAGATATGACATTCAGAGTATTTGGTAATGGCAGCAAGTATAGACACTATCAGGATAACGGCGTTGACTTTGAGTATCAAAAAGGCGAGTATAACTTGTACGATATTGAAGTTGATCATGATCAAGTGACGGTCAAATTAGCGCATCATGGCTATGCACATGAATATCAGCGAATTATAGTTGAATTAGCTGATCGTAAAGTAGTATTTAACTACTGCGAAGGCGAATATACAGAAGCATAATTTAAATGACAGGAATAACTCCAAATAACAGGGTTATTCCTGTTATTTTTGTTTTTTATTGTATTATTCTAAAAATATTTTTGTTGGATAAAACGTTGATTTATCAAGCTTTATGAAGGATGGCTTACGTGAAGAGAGAAATAAGTGATTGAGAGGTAATAACGATGATGACTGAATTAACTACTGAAACTGAATTAAGATTTAACGTAAAGACTGTTAGTGTTGAAGACAGGACCAACATGCTTGAAAAAGACGGCTGGAAGCAAGAATCAATGCACTTTGCAGAAAACAAGATCTCAGCTAATGCAATGGCATCAATGCTTGAAGATTTAGGCTGGAAAGAAAACTAAGAGTCAAAATAAGAAAAAATCTAACTACGATGCAGTAGTAAGTCACATCGCATTATCAATCAACTAAGAGAGCTAGCATGGAAAATATTCCATGCTAGTTTTTTTGCATGTCAATAATGTAAAATACAATGTAAATAATTGTGATTTGAGATAAATGGAGTTGACTTAAATGAAAAATCAAAAATTTGAACGTGAAAATAAGAAAATCATCTTAGGAATGGTTATCGGCACAGTCGTAAGCGTAGCCTTATTATTATGGTATATAGGCAGTGGATCTGGTTGGCATTTAGACATAATGCAGATCATTATTGCTTTAGCGCTGGGATTGGTAATGGGAACATTATTTGGAGGTTTGATTGCTGTAAGTTTGATTTCAAATAAGGGTGAGCTTTCCTCATGGAATATTTGGTTACAGTGTCTTGCTACAGGGCTTGTGTTTGTACTGCTTGATCTTATCTTTGATTGGATTACCAAGTCGAATAATGGCAGTCTAAAGACCATGATTTTTTCTAATGACACGTTATGGGCATTAGCGTTTGGCATGGCAATGGGTGCAATTTTCTTAAGGAAAAAGTAGAACTGAAGGATAGATATGAAGGTTATACTGTTAATCATTTTGCTGCTGATTGTATTATGTTGGCTGATCGCAATTCCTCAGACTTTACGTGGTAAAAAGGATAACAAATATGTTGTTACTTATCTTTGGAGAGGAAAAAGAAAAAAATTAACTTATATGTCATTCTGGCAAGCCTACTGGTACCGTGATTGGCTGAATATGGTTGACTGGATTGTCATTATTTTGTCCTTGTAAA
>NZ_LARO01000065.1:0-3913 GCF_000980505.1 Lactobacillus sp. N54.MGS-719 | reverse complement strand
TAAGCAAAACAGTCGTGGTGAATACACTGTTGAACGTCCTACTGGAATGGAAAGAATTAGTTCTGGTCAAGATGAGGAAGACAGCGGTGTTCACGTTGTCGGCGACGATTGGGATTGGTTTGAAAAGTAAAAGAGATAATTAAAGATAGAATTTGGTTAGCATGTCCAGACGGACATGCTTTTTTTATCAAAAAGATTAAAAAATATAAAGACCCAGATTTAAAATTGAAGTGCAACACTAAGTGTTAAACAAAAAGGCCATGAAGACCTAAGCTTGAAGTGACCAAAAATCAAGAAAGGTGATCTTCATGACTAATTCAACTCTAGACATTATCATCAATCATTGATGAATTTGTAGGTGAATTCAAGCAGACTATGCCAGGCTATCCATGTCCTAGCACGCCTACTGTTTATCGCTATATTGATCGTGGGTTGCTAGATATAAGCAATATTGATCTACCAATGAAGCTTAAAAGACGCAGAAACAAGCGACATCACATCATGCTCTGCATAGAAAGAATCTTGGCAATTCAATTGAGCAACGGCCTAAAGAAGTTGAAGACAGAGCAACTCCTCTTCACTGGGAAGGCGATCTAGTTAAAGACGTTAGACGTAAAAATCAACCAGCGTTAATGACGCTAACCGAAAGAACTACTCGTTTTGAGGTTGTTATCAAAATACCAGATTATCGGGCAAGTACTTGTCAAAGGCTGTTTCAAAAAGAAATAGACCAGCATCCTGATTGTTTCAAAACTATTTGCATATGAACGTTACTTAGAAAATAGCGATGAAAAATTGCTTGTCTTTACTAACTTTTACGGTAGGGAACATACTGTTAAGTTGCCTGAAAAGTATCAAGGCAAGGAATATCAAGTATTGCTTAGCAACTACGATGCAGAAAACGGTAAGTTAACTGATGAAATTACCTTGGCACCATGTGAAGCCTTGGCTATTAAAATTAAATAAATAAGAGAATAAGCAAAAACAGAAGTTGAATGTAGCTCGGCTTCTGTTTTTTTATATGCCCAGATAGACTATACTTAATCGTAAGAATAAGGAGAAAATTATGGATGAAGAAATAGGGAAACATTTAAATAATTCACCGCCCAAGCCTATGAAATAATTGTTTCTAGTTCATAGGGGAGGAATTTTTTTGGATTCTTTTGATACTACGCATAAGCGTAAAATGATTTCTTGGCCAGTATTGGCCTTAATGGACTTCGTCACCGTTATTGGTTTCGATGACATTATCTATAACTTTAAAAACCAAGGTTTGGCAACCATTTCAGAGTGGATAATCATGCTTGCTTTGTACGTTGTCCCATACGAAATGATGGTCGGACAGTTAGGTTCAACTTTTTCTGATACAACTGGTGGCCTAACTTCCTGGATTCGTCATACTTCTGGCGATAAGATGGGTTACTTCATGGCCTGGGCTGGCTGGGTTTGTGCTCTGCCATATCTAGTCGATGTAGCGAACTCAACCGTTGTTTCATTTGGTTGGCTGTTCGCCGGCAACAATTCTTACGAAGATAAGATGAATAACTGGACTTTTGCCTTGCTTACTGCTGTTGTCTTCATTATCTTTATCTTCTTCCAGCACCGTTTTGCTAACTCATTGCAGATCCTATCAGTCATTGGTGGTGGGGCAATGTTCATCATCACGGTTTTGTACATCATCATGACTTTTGCATACTTAGGCAAGGGTGGTCATATTGAAACTCAACCATTTAACTGGCGTTCAATTTTCCCAACCTTTGATACTAAGTTCTTCACTTCATTAGGTTTGTTCATTTTTGCAATGGATGGTGCGGAATTCGTTGCACCATACGTTACTGAAATGAAAAATGGTGCGCGTGACTTTCCTAAGGCAATGATTATGTTGGCTGTTATGACTGGATTCTTGACGGTCTTTGGTTCATTTGCTTTGGGTGTCTTCTTCAACGCACACCACTTGCCAGATGACTTGAAGATGAACGGTTCCTACTATGCCTTTGAGGCAATGGGTAAGGACTTCGGTTTAGGTAAATTCTTCTTGTACTTGTTCATTGTGACGCAGTCGCTTTATATGATCGCTCAGCTGGCTATGCTGGTTGATGGTATGTCACGTGAGTTCTTGTCAGACACTGCCAAGAAGTACTTACCAAAGGGCTTAACTAAGAAGGATAAAAACGGTTTGCCAATTCATGGTTACTGGTTGACCGCACTTCTTTGTTCTTTCATCATGTTCTCTTCAGCAACTTTGCCTAACATTAACTCAATCTTTAACCAGTTGCTGAACTTGAACGGTATTATCGACCCATTCACCACTTCATTCATTTTCTGGGCCTTCATTAAGATTCGTGAGGATGAAAAGAAGTACCATGCTGAATATGTTTATATCAAGAACAGACGCATGTCATTAATCATGGGTTGGTGGTGCTTCTTACTAACCTTGGTAGCTGCATTTGGTTCAATTTTCCAGGTCGATGCTCCAACTGGATCGATTGAGTATTATCAGACAATTTTCTTGAATGTCTTTGAATCCTTTGTCTTGTTAGGGTTAGGTTTGATTTTGCCTTTAATCGCAAGATGGCAAAGAAATCACGAAAATGCTTAGTAGATTTTTATTGAATAGAAAAGAAAATGTGCTTTAATTTGTACTAAAGCACATTTTTTGTTTTGGAGGGATAGATATGAAAAAGAAATTTTTAATCAAAGCCGCTGCAGCTGTAATGTTGTTGACACCAGTGACTGGCAGTTTTGTTATTGGAAATACTAATACTGTTTTAGCAAAAAAATAAGACTTTAAAGGTTAAGGATATCAAGAAGCCAGTTAGAACCGTCTATCTTAAGATGAAGCCTAAGAATTTTTTATATCAAACAATGAAGCAGGCGATGAAAGCTTGGAACAATACTGGTGCATTTACTTTTAAGCAGGTTAAACGACAGAGGGATGCCAACATCATTATGACTGATATTAAGAGAAAGGACATTACAATGCCTGGGATCGCATTTGTTAAAGATGATGTCTTGCATATCGGTCGCAAAGCTAGCAAGTTGAATCCAGTGATTAACCTTAATCCAGCATTTTTGAATAAGTCATATGTGAGAAAACAATTGAAAGACAGTGGAATTCCGGCAGATCAAACCGATCTTGCTTTTAGTAGATGGACATTAGCAATCTGTGAACATGAATTAGGTCATGCCATTGGATTGAAGCACTATAAGGGAGCAAAGCCATCAGTGATGAAAGAAAATTCAGGTGTGCCAATTCAAGCAGTTGACGTGCAAAATGTACGCAAATTGTATCATCTTGGTCAATAGCCGACATTTTTGTATAATGGACTTATCTTGTAAAGAAAGCAGATTTGATAATGTTAAAAGACGAAAAGAAATTTGATGAGTTAGGTCAAAAGTTGTTCATGAAGGGTGTGTTGCAAAACTTCGAACAAAAGCATGGCCCAATCAAAGGCAGAATGATGGTTACTGAAGGCAAGATCCCACCTGAAATGCTTTCTAAGTTGCAACCAGAGTTGATGAAGAATCCTAAGTGGATCGTGGTTGAAGGCAGTTTTGACTTTTCTAACTATACAATTGGCATGGTTGTTGGCCTTAACCCAATTAGACCAATATCTGAAGGTTGGTTAACTCCACAATTGAATCATCCAGGTATTAAGCCAACGCAAAAGTGGCAAGAATTCTTTATGGGAAAGGTTATGGAGAATATGGACGAAAATGGTAAGATCGACTTGCCATTGTACAGTTGGATCTCAGACAAGAGCGATTTAACCTTGACTGATAAGGAACGAGAAAAATAAGAGAGACAAAAAGCGGCTCTTTGTCAAATGGTGTTGATAAAAGTCAATTAAAAATTAAATAATAGGGAAAGGCATTAGGCTGCTAAATAGTAGTCTGATGCTTTTTCTTTAAT
>NZ_LARO01000136.1:0-726 GCF_000980505.1 Lactobacillus sp. N54.MGS-719 | reverse complement strand
GTTCAAACCAATCATACGAGAAAGGAACTCCTTTTTCTAATGTTTAAAGAAATAAATTTAAGGAATCATTCATCCTTACACAAACTATTTTACAGTCTCTATTAATGAGAATAGGGAGAAATTAATGAATGAAAAAATAGGGAAGCATTCAAATAATTCACCGCCATCTCTATGAAATGATGTTTTTTGTTTCATAGGGGAGGTAAATTTTTGGATTCTTTTGACACTACGCATAAGCGTAAACTAATTTCTTGGCCAGTATTGGCTTTGATGGATTTTGTTACCGTTATTGGTTTCGATGACATTATTTACAACTTTAAAAACCAAGGCTTGGCAACTATTTCAGAGTGGGTTATCATGCTTGCTTTGTACGTTGTCCCATACGAAATGATGGTCGGACAGTTAGGTTCCACTTTCTCTGATACAACTGGTGGCTTAACTTCCTGGATTCGTCATACTTCTGGCGATAAAATGGGTTACTTCATGGCCTGGGCTGGCTGGGTTTGTGCTCTGCCATATCTAGTCGATGTTGCGAACTCAACTGTTGTTTCATTTGGCTGGCTTTTTGCCGGCAATAACTCTTATGAAGATAAAATGAACAACTGGACATTTGCTTTGCTTACTGCAGTTGTCTTCATTATCTTTATCTTCTTCCAGCACCGTTTTGCTAACTCATTGCAGATCCTATCAGTCATTGGTGGTGGGGCAATGTTCATCATCACGGTT